>JALCZJ010000009.1 GCA_022690815.1 Ferrimicrobium sp. | reverse complement strand
GAATCATTCGCCGCTTGGGTTGCTTTGGATATCTGCTTGGCCACTGTCATTGCCTCTTGCCCCAAGAGAGTAGATGTACAATGGGTTCAACAAGGGCCAAATATTGAAAATTCCCGTTTCACAGCGACACTTTGATTAGGGACACTAGCTAGTGGTTCGTGGGTGCCAGAGGAGCCAAAGTCGGACGACGACGCGCCAACCCAGCAACGTGAGAGCGAAGAAGCCGAGAGAGACGAAGATGAAGGGCACCGCGATCCCCTGTGCCGCAATCACTCGCAAGGTCATTCCCACTGCCACCGTCACAAGCCAGACGATTATCGCTGTCCAACCCAGTACGGATCTCCAGTGGCGTGTCACAAGCCAGCCAACAGCGACACCAACGGCAAATGGCCAAGCCGTCTTTAGAACGCCGCGAAGATCGTCGACGTGACCATGGACATCGCGTCCAATTACAACGAAGATCAACACCGCCACGATGTCGATGAGTATCAGCCATTTGGCGTGCGCCAGCGGGACAGGTGACGATTGGACAAGACGCTGCATCGATAGTTTCCTAGCCGTGCGCCCCGGTATGGCCAGTGGAATTAATCTCGGCGAGACGAACGACAGAGGAGGTCTGGCTCGCCTGGGAGAAGCAGATCGTGATGGCGGTGTCGTCGCGCCAGCAACGATAGTCGACAGGGTCGGGAGTCTGGAGGGCATCGTGAAATTCGATCGTGATTGATCGGTAGGGGACCGCCTGCGAGGCAGTGCCTCGTTTTGTTGGAGCGAGTAGCTCCTCGACGAGCGCAAGGTGGACCGCATTGTTGACGTGATCGACAATATCAAGGTCAGCGTAACGCAATGAGAGCACTCCACTGGCTGTCGATTTGCCACTGGGCACGGCGAGCTCAAAGCGTGGTTTAATGGTCCGTCCGGCAGCAGATGGCCCGAAGACTTCGAGGAATCCGCGAGGAAGAGAGCGAGGAAAGCCGGTCTCTGGCATCACATTAACCCACAGCGCCTTAGCCCTACCGACATGTTGGTCACGATGATGGAGATCGCTGCGTCGCTCTGCCCAGGCCCGTCCGATGCCAGAACACCAGGTGCGCACCTTGAGAAGATCCAGGTAACGTGGCCAAGTCTCAAGATTGAGGCTCAGTCGGCGCAGAATCCAGAGCCCCTTGTCAGGGGTCGGCGAACTTTCGTTGTCCAACGTGGCGGCATCAGCTAGGATTCTGGCCAGGCCGTCGAGGCGCAGTCGCCCAAGTGGATCGCAGTCTGCGAGGAGATTTGGATGCTCGCTGGAGAAGATCCTGCCCTCGATGGGCTCCGGGGTAAATTCCACACCCCTACCCTAGTGGCCGAGTTGTGCCTGCTGGAGCCGACCTAATCGACGCTGGATACACGGTACCATCGGATGTGGCGCGATCACCCATTGCTAAAGCGAGCTCTCAGTACTTTTTTGTCGAACTTACCGACAGAGGTGCGTGGTACCTGATCGATCAGCTCAACCCTGTCGGGCAGCTGCCACTTGGGGAATCCGAGTTCGAGCAGGTATTGGTGCACCTCGGTTTCGTCGATCGTCTCCCCAGGCTTGGGAACAATGGTGGCAAGGGGTCGTTCTTGCCATTTTGGATCGCTTACGGCGATTACGGCGGCTTCGAGGACCTTCGGGTGCCCCATAAGGGCTCCCTCGAGTGCCACTGATGATATCCATTCGCCGCCGGATTTGATGAGATCCTTGGTGCGGTCGACGAGCTCGATGACGCCGGAAGGGTGCATGATGCCGACGTCGCCAGTACGGAACCAGCCATCGACCTCAAAGGACTCCTTGCCTTGTCCACCCATATAGGAGTCTAAAACCCAAGGTCCTCGCACGTAGATATTGCCCATGCTCTTCCCATCGCTTGGCACTTCGCGGAACTCGTCGTCGAGTAAGGTCGCATAGACACCGGTTACTGGTACTCCAGCCTTGGAGATGTAGTCCACCTGTGCCTGTGTCGGAGCGTTGATTAGGGCGTGAGGCAGGCGGGTGGTGGTCGCGATCGGTGAGGTTTCGGTCATGCCCCATGCCTGGAGAAGGCCAACGCCATACTCCTCCTGATAGGCGCGGATCATTGCATACGGCGGTTGGGAGCCACCACAGAGCAGCTCCTTGAGTGAGCCCAGTCCAGCACCGCTTCGATGTAGTTCATCAAGCACCCCGATCCAGATCGTCGGGACACCGGCAGCCTTGGTGACTGTTTCGGTGTTGATGAGGTCGATGACGACGCGCGGATCAAATGATGGGGTCGGAAAGACGATCTTGGAGCCTGCGGCGACAGCTCCAAAAGGCAGCCCCCAGGCATAGACATGAAACATCGGTACGATCGGCAAGACGCATTCGCTCGCTGAGAGCGCTGGTCCGTTGCCGGAACAGACCGTCATGGCATGCAGGTAGGTAGATCGGTGCGTTGCGAGCACACCTTTGGGCCGTCCGGTCGTGCCTGAGGTGTAGCAGATACCCAGAGGCGAGGTTTCTGCAATCGTGCGTTCGCCTTCGAACGGGGTTGCCTCTGCTAACAGCCGCTCGTAGGACAGAATGGGATCGTCTTTAGTCTCTGGCTCTCGGTCAAATGCGATGATCGTTCGAAGTGTCGGACAGCTTGCCTGCAACCGCATGGCGGTCTCCACCAGATCTGCGGGCACGAAGAGCGCCTGGTCTTGGGCGTCATTGACGATGAAGGTCAGATCGTCAAAGCTGAGGCGAGCATTGACGGTGTGGAGGACCCGTCCAGAGCACGGGATGGCGAAGTAACATTCAAGGTGCTCAAAGCTGTTCCATGCCATGGTGGCGACATGGGCCCCTGGGTCGAGATCAAGGCCGTCGAGCACCGTGATCAGTTGCCGGACACGCCGAGCGAAGTCTGCGAACGTATAGCGGTGCCGGGTTTGTGGGCTGCGTTGGGTCACGATCTCGGTGGATCCGAACGAACGCTCCGCATTGCGAAAAAGTAGCCAACTGTTCAGATCAACATCCATCATGGCCCATCCCCCTCTTCTTGTGCCTCCCCCTACCATAGCAAACGATTCGCTGTTAAGGGGCGCGGGTTCTTGTTGACCGCTCGCGGCCAGGGTTTGGATCGGGTTCGAGGTTAGAGTTCAAACTGGATTCGGGCAACCTCGAGAATGAGCGGGGCGAGTTCGGCGCGTAATCGGTTATGTTCCTCGTCGTTGTCGTAGCCGCGATAGGATTCGATATCTCGGAAGTCAGCGACGATCGCTAAGGTCCAGTTCCCCTCACGCAGCCCAGCGTCGAGACCGATGGTGTAGGAGAGTGTTCCTGGGCAACCTAATCCTTGCAGGCGTCTAATGAGCCCATCAAGCACGGTGGCGTCGTGGTCGGGAGTCAATTTCATCATGACAACGTTGCGAATCATGTCTTGAACCTAGTGGTACCTGTTTCTTCGTCGGGCTGGAGCGCCCTGAATCACCACTGAGCGAAGAACCTACTGTTCGGTGGGTGGCTAAGACCCACCCGTGTTGGCCGCTCCTGTCGCGATCTCAAGGGTCCGAGCGCTCTAGTTTGAGACCTGTGTGTCGTTGAGCGAATATCAGCGTGTCCAAATACGAGGGAGCACAGCTTTTGCAGACCTTGGAGGCGAGCTGTGCATCATGGCTGGTTTGGGTTGGGACCAGCCATGAGGACCTTGCTTTGCGAGGATATGGCCCTAGAAGGCCATCGCCTCGCCACCAGCAACATCGTCAGCCGGGTTTTTAAATCTCGTGACGACAATCGTCGCGATGGCGAAGGCGACGAGACCAAAGACCGAGGCTAGGCGGAAACTCATGGCCCAGCCGTGTACCTCGGCGATGACGCCGACCACGGCGGGCGTGAGTTGGTGGTGCACGATAGCACTCTGGAGCGATCCTGCTCGGCGCCGGGTCGCGGAAACCGCGATCGTCACGAGCACCGAGAGGCCAATCGTGCCGCCGACCTGTTGGCCGACATTGACTAGTGCTGAGGCCATGCCTGCTTCTTCAGGCTTGACGCCGTGCGTGGCTGTGGGGAAGATGGAGACGAACGAGAGCCCCGATCCAGCTGACATGATCAACAGGGGAATGAGGATATCGACGTAGCTGCTATGGGGGCCGATGAAGGAGAGGAGAAACATAGCAACCGTGATGGCTAACCCACCGAACATCATGAAGATCTTTGGTCCCAGGCGATGCAACGAGCGTGCAGCAACTTGAGCAAAGAAGATGATTCCAAGGGTCATCGGCAAGAATGCGAGCCCGGTCTTCGTGGGTGAGTAGCCCATGACCTGTTGCATGTACTGGGTAAGGAAGAAGAAGATGCTATACATGCCGGCCATCACGAACAGGATCATGCCGATTGCACCGGCACGATCGCGGCTCTTCAAGATGACAAAGTTGATAATCGGAGCCGTGACGTGACGCTCAATTACGACGAAGACGACGAGCAGGACGATGCCTACGAGGCCTGGAATGACGGTCGATGGGGTCGTCCAGGTATGCGACGAGGCATTGATAATGCCGTAGACGAGGCCAGCCAGACCAGCAGTTCCGATCAGTGCTCCGCCCAGGTCGATCCTGGTACGCACTCTGGTGCTCTCTTGGAGGACTTTAGGTGCGGTGTAGGCCAAGAGGATAGCGATCGGAGCGTTGACGAAGAAAACCCATCTCCAGGAGACATACTGGGTCAAGACACCGCCGAGCAACAGTCCAATGGCGACACCAGCCACTGAGACCGCTGAGTAGATTGCAAAGGCTCGTCCTCGTTCCTTTTGCTCGACGAAGTTGGTCGAGATCAAAGCAAGAGCGGTTGGCGAAGCGATGGCAGCACCAATGCCCTGGAGGGCACGTCCCGTTAGCAGCCATGTTGCCGTGGTGGCTAGACCGCCGAACAGGCTTGCACCAGCAAAGAGCAGAGTACCGATAGTGAACATCTTGCGCCGGCCGAAGAGGTCGCCTGAGCGTCCACCCAACAGCAGTAGGCCCCCAAAGACCAGGGTGTAAGCGTTGACGACCCACGCCAATGACGAGGGAGTGAAGTGCAGTGCGGTATGGATGGATGGAAGAGCGACGTTGACGATAGTGAGATCAAGGGTGATCATCAACTGGGCCCCCGCGACCACGGCGATCGCTAGGTTGGTGCTCCGACGTGACATATTGCTCCTCTCGGGTGGTTAGTGTTGCGTATCAGATTTAACGCTCAGCTAAGAACTTTGTTCCTGGAAATAGTTTACAGTTGAAAATCAATTGCTGCGCGGTTCTGATCGATGGTGCTGTGGTGGAGCCCCCGGCTGGTCGCTGCGAAGGTGCGCTAGGTCGAGCACTGCCGTGCCGATATGATCGGGTATCGTCGAAGAACGATTAACTTGTAGGACGAGGGTGGGATTGGCAGACCGGCGCCGGTGTGCGATCGCCATTGGTCTCGGCAGGGCCGATTGTGGGAGGAGTTACGGACTTGGTGTTGCATGGAGATGTCTTGACATTCGTGGCGGTCGTCCTGTTCCTCGTGACGCTCCTGCTGGTCGTCTGGCAGCCACGGGGTCTCTCGATTGGCATCTCGGCGCTTGGCGGAGCGATCGTCGCGCTGATCGTCGGTGTGGATCAAGTCGCCAACGTGGCGACCGTATGGGGCATCGTGTGGAATGCCACGATAACTTTTGTGGCGATCATCATCGTCTCCCTGATCCTGGATAGGATCGGGTTCTTTGAATGGGCGGCACTGCATGTGTTGCGCTTGGCCAAAGGCAGTGCCATTCGCGCCTTCGTGTACCTGCTGGTTCTTGGAGCGTTGGTGGCATCGGTGTTTGCCAACGATGGGGCCGCGCTGATCTTGACCCCGATCGTCTATCAGCAGACACGGGCGCTTGGCTTCGATCGTCGCCGGGCTTTACCGTTCGTGATGGCGGCTGGCTTTATCGCAGATACCACCAGCCTTCCATTCGTTGTGTCGAATCTCGTAAACATTGTTACCGCCACCTTCTTCCACGTAGGCTTTATCACCTACACCTCGCGGATGGCGCCCATTGATATCGTGTCGTTTCTCGCAAGCCTGGGAGTGCTCCTCCTCTACTACCGGAGGTCGTTGCCACGAAGCTACGATCATCAATCGCTCGCACAACCCGCAAGTGCAATCCGTGACCGTCGGCTGTTCCGGGTAGGTTGGATCGTTCTTGGAGTCCTACTGGTTGGATACCTCTTCTCTGAGCCGTTTCATTTCCCAGTATCGATCCCCGCCTCAGTAGTGGCACTGATCTTCCTGGCGGCTGCGAGCCGCTCGAGTGTTCTCTCCAGTCGCGCGATTCTTCGGGAGGCGCCGTGGCGTATCGTCGTCTTCTCGGTGGGGATGTACCTGGTGGTATATGGCCTTTATAACGCCGGCTTGACCGCCTACCTATCGCGCGGGTTGGCCCGCGCGAGCCACCACGGGGTGGTCGTTACCTCGCTCGTTGGTGGATTTGGTGCCGGCATCCTCTCGGCGATCATGAACAACATGCCCACAACGCTCATCGGCGCCCTCTCGATCCGGGGAGCCCATCTCGTCGGTGTCGCGCATTCGGTGGCCGTCTATGCCCTCGTGGTTGGGGCGGATATTGGTCCTAAATTTACGCCGATCGGGTCGTTGGCAACGCTGTTGTGGCTCCATGTTCTTGACACCAAGGGAATTAAAATTACCTGGGGTCAGTACTTTCGACAGGGTATCGTGCTGGCAGCGCCGGTGCTCGCCATCACCCTGCTTGCGCTGGCCGGTTGGATACTCGTCCTGCACTGAAGGACACTGACACTCGGTGTTTGTTCAGATCGGCTCAGGTCAGCCTGCGATTGAGGAGCGGAGTCGCTCGTCGGGTGGATGACAAGCGAGCGACCTGCTGGCGTCGACGCCGTTGTACTGGTGCCAACTACTCGTCAGTAAAGATGGCGCTAGAGTTCGGCTACCGCTTGTTTGAATGCCGTGAGCATGCGCTGGTTGATACAGTAAGAAGTTCTTGGGCCCTCGATCTCCCCCTGGATGAGCTGAGCTTCGCGCAGAATTCGCAGGTGCTCTGAGATGGTGGACTGCGCGAGCGGGAGCTGGGCGACTAAGTCACCGGTTACGCAGACTCGCTGTTCGCTGAGGAGGCGAATGATTTTCACACGCGTCGGATTGCCGAGCGCCTTGGTGACCTTGGCCAACATCTGGTCATCGATGCGATCAATGCTATCGAGGTCGATGTCTGGCGCTTGACAGCTGGCGACGTCGAAGACGTCCATCGGAGCGCGAGATTTGGCTGGGATCATGGGACGATTCTATCGTGCGAGGGCGAGGCCAGCCGATGTGACCCATCGCCGAGGACACTAAGCCATTGGCTGGCCGCCATTTGAAGTGCATCCCAGGGCGTTCCAAGGGGAGGGGTATAGGCCAGATCGAGCGCCAGCAGATCATCGATGGTCATGGCGCCATGAAGAGCCAGCGCTGCGACGTCGATCCGTTTGTGTGCAGCCCCGGAGATTGGACCGAGCATCGCGACGCCGAGGAGCCGATGGGTCAGGCGATCTCCAGTGATCGTGATCGAGAGTGTCTCAGCCCCCGGATAGTAGCGCTTGTGATCGTCAGCGCTTGCGAGAACGGTCAATGGTGTGAAGCCCACTCGCTCAGCCTCTGCCTCGGTCAACCCAGTGCGCGCAATGACCTTTCCAAAGACCTTGACCACCTGCGTGCCCACGACTCCCATGAACTCCTCGCTGGTGTCCCCCACTGCTTGGGCCCCGGCGATCCTTCCCTGCTTGTGCGCGGTGGTGCCAAGTGGGAGGTATGACTCACCGAGCATTTGGTGATGGGTGATCACACAGTCACCGGCGGCGAATAGGTCACTCACTCCCGTTTGCATCCGACGGTCGACCCAGATGGCTCCGCTGGTTCCCAGTCGTGCGCCAGCTGCGACGGCGAGTTCGGTATTTGGGCGCACCCCGGTGACGACGATCGCGATCTCTGCGGTGAGCGGACGAACCTGGCCGGTGAGTGCATCCACGGTCGTGACGCTGATCGATCGATCGTCGACGCTAATGGAGGTGGCCAAGGTATTGGTTGAGAGCTCGACGCCGTTGGCGGCAAGCTCGTTGGCGAGCAGCGCCGCCAACGGTGCATCCACCGTCGCAAGGATCTGGGGTTGAGCCTCGATCTGTTGGACGTTGACGCCGCGAGTTGTCAGGCCATCGGCCAGCTCGAGGCCGATGTAGCCGGCGCCAATCACCACTGCCTGTTTCACCGAGCTGGCCTCGAGTCGAGCCATGATGGCTCTGGCGTCAGCGATGGTGTGGACAAAGAAGACACGATCGCCGCCACGGGCAACATCGAGGCCCGCGATCGGTGGTGCAATCGGTACCGCTCCGGTCGCGATGACAAGCCGATCCCAGGCGAGTTCATCGACGGCCCCCGAGGCTTCGCAGCGCACGCGGTGGCGTTGTGTGTCGATGCCGGTGACCCGGGTGTCGAGGCGGAGTTTGATTCCCAGTGCTTCAAGGTCGTCGCGAGAGCGATGGGCGAGATCTGTCCAGGCGTGAACCTCTCCTGAAAGGTAGTACGGGATCCCGCAGATCGAGAAGTTTGGGTAGGCGTCCTCGGCGATGACTGTCACCTCCACCGTTGGGTCAAGCTCAAGAGCGCGAAGAGCCGCTGAAATGCCAGCATCGCTGCCTCCCACTGTCACAAGTTTCATCCTGCTCCTTTGGGGCCCAGGCGATCTGCTGCTGGCGACACCCCGGGCCATGAGGGTGAACAACCGGCCATCGTCGATATACGATGACTCCACGCTAGATCGTATCTCCTCCCTGTCGCACACCGTGTCTAGTAACCACACAATTTGTGTCCGAGTGCTTTCAGGGTTGCACCGTGCTTTCTAGGCTAAGAGAGCGGCACATGCTGGCGTGCAAGAGCGAGAGGGGAGATCGATGACGAAGGTAGATGTAGAACGGTTATTAGACGAGGCGAAGGCGTTGGATCCAACGGTGATCGAGATTCGGCGAACAGTTCATGCTCACCCAGAGCTTGGGCTCGACCTTCCGGTAACCCAACGGCTTATCCTTGATCGTCTTTCGGCCCTGGGTGTACCAGCCACGCCTGGTACCGAGGTCTCCTCCGTCGTCGGTCGCATCGATGGGGTGCAGCCTGGTCCCACGACGCTCTTGCGGGCCGATATGGATGCCCTAGCACTAGTGGAGGAGACGGGACTTCCATTCGCGTCTACGATTCCAGGGGTCATGCATGCCTGCGGGCACGATGCCCACGTAGCCATGTTGCTCGGAGCCGCAGAGCTGTTGATGGCTCACCGCGACGACCTGCACGGCTCAGTCGTCCTCGCGTTTCAACCTGGGGAGGAGGGGGCGGGAGGTGCTCGTCGCATGATCGAAGAGGGTCTCATGAGCCAACCGCCAGATCGCAGCTATGCCCAGCACGTGATCACCAACATCGAAAGTGGCCTCATCGCAACGCGGAGCGGCCCAATGATGGCATCTGCTGATGAATTTCTCATCGCTCTGACTGGTCGAGGGGGTCATGCTTCGGCTCCGCATGAGGCGCTTGACCCGATCCCCGTCGCAGCCGAGCTCGTGCTCGCTCTTGAGGTGGCGCTCACCAGACGGGTGAGCGCCTTCGATCCCGCCGTGCTAACAGTCGGGCATATCGATGCCGGCACCACCTTCAACATCATCCCGGAGGTGGCAAGGATTCGAGGAACCTTTCGCACGTTGTCGGAGGAGACGCGAGCTGAGGTGCTTGCGTTGATCACTCGGGTATCCTCTGGCATTGCGCAAGCCCACGGCGTCGAGGTGGACGTCAGTTTCCCGATGGAGAGTTACCCGGTCACCGTCAACGACGACGCGGGCGCCAAGCGCGCTCTTGAACTGGCGCGTGCGCTGGTTGGTGATGACGGTGTGCAGAATATGGCGACCCCAGTCATGGGGGCCGAGGACTTCTCCTACATGCTTCAGCACTCGCCTGGCGCGATGATCTTTTTGGGCGTGGCGCCGCCAGGAGTGAGCCAACCGGCTCCGAATCACTCCAACCGGATGATGGTGGATGAGGCGGCATTGCATCGCGGCGTTGCCCTGCACGCCCTGCTTGCTCTCGCCGATTAGCGGCTCATCGATGTCTGAGAATTGAGGACCCCCGCAAGCGTCAGTTGTCGTCGGGCCAAACGTTCCTGGCGTCACAGGGTGCGCGCATGCACACCCATGACACGACGCTCTACCTTGGTTGGCGGGTTCCCGTGGCCTGCGACCGACACCGGCAGGCCGGGATCACCTAATTAGGACTTACCTGCTGGCCCTTGGGCGACGACCTCACGGATCGTTGCGGCGTCTGGGCCGAAGGCTCCGAAGGCCTCGAGGATCCACGTGACGCCGTGTGCTTTCAGTTGACCGGCCTCGGCCTGGGGATCACTAGAGCCCGACATCGCATACCGGACGACGAGGTCGAGGTCGTCGCCGGCAGGCCCAAGCGACGCACGGATCGTCGATAGGTCATCGAGTTCGGGCATCACCGGTGGTTCTGGGGTGTGAAAGATCGGAAAATAGCCTTGAAAACGAGCTGCTCTCGTCAATGGTTTGCGGTTCGGCCAACGGCCAGCTACCCAGATAGGGACTGGTTGTTGCAGGGGCCGAGGAAGAAATGCTGGAGCATGCACTTGGTAGGCGATACCGTCAAAGTCCACCGGCTCGCCAGTGGCAAACCTTCGGAGCAACTCGAGCGATTCGTCGAGTTGTTGCGCACGGTCCTTTGGGTCGACGCATTCGTTGAAGGCACTAAACTCATGCCATCCATCATCCCCGAGCCCAACTCCAACGACGAGCCTTCCACCACAGAGGATGTCGAGGGTCGCGATCTGACGCGCAACGACCCAGGGTCGCCGTCGTGCAAGTGGGGTCACCATGGCTCCAATGCGGAGCCGACTCGTTGCGCTGGCAATTGCCGCCATCGTGATCCAGGGGTCGCCAACGGCGAAACCGGGTTCACTGAGCATGTGATCCCACAGGAAGATGCCATCCCAGCCGGCCTGCTCAGCGGTGACGGCGAGCTCGACAACGGCTTGAGGGTCAGCAAACTCATGAAACGGTGGAAGGAAGATTCCAAACTGCATCTTTAACTCCTTGTCTGCGGCAAGCCACTACAGCACTGATAACGATTGACGACGAACACCCGAGTTGTTGCGCTCCAGCGATCGATAACCGAGTCGATCAGCCATGATTGGTGTTGCACCAAGTTGTGGCCGTTGGTGATGTGGGCACCGATGAGCGCTGCGATCGGGTCGGGCTCGTGAACCGGCCGTTGAGGGCGGCCGGGACGTGGGCCAGCGGTCGGGAATCGATCGATGGTGTGTTGTCGATTACATGGTCGATTACACAGCCGACTGACGGTTGGATCTCGATCCATGACCGTGGCTGTTGTGAGCCACGCCGTGTGATGGCCACGACGGCGTACGACTGAGCATGGTTGGCCCCGTTGGCGGTCGCGATTGATCGCTTGCGTAGCAAGATGGTTGTGGGTACTCGCATCGATTCAGAACCTAGGCGGAGGTACCCAGCGGTAGTGTGGTGCGGCGGTAGAGACAGGTATCACAGCTGGTGCGGACGTGTTCTCCGGATACCTCGCGAATGCGCAGCCACAGGGCATCCAACACCAAGGGGTCAGGTCCGAATTCAGCGCTGACGGTAATGCGATGACCGGTGTCGGCCCCCCAGCGAAGAGCTTCTTCGGCGATCCGATCGAGCAGCACGCCGTGGAAAAGGAAGTATGGTGCAACCACGATGTGATGAGCACCGAGCTTGACGAGCTGCTCGAGCCCCGCCGTGACGGTCGGCGGCGCCAGCGAGATAAAGGCGGTCTGGGTGATTGGGTAGTCTCTGGCCTCGGTAATCAGTCGTGTTATGGCATGCAGTTCGGCGTTCGCGGTGGCATCAGTTGATCCGCGGCCGACGACCAAGATGCCATCGGCATCATCGGAGACGACATTGATGCGTTGGTTGAAGCAGTCCAGGAGTTCGTTGTTGGTTCCAAGATCTGAGGCGAGATGGACGCTGATGTTGGGCCAGTTGGCCCGCACGTGACGCGCCAACTCGGCGGCGTCATCTTTCAGGTGTCCGGCCGGCAACAGAATGACCGGTGCAATGATGAGGTCGCTGATGCCGCTGCGCGCCAGCTCGTCAGCGGCCTCAAACATCGACGGTTGGGCGAGCTCGATAAACCCACCCTGCACCTGTCCGTCGAAGCGTTGACGTGCGAGATCCACCAGCTCAAGGAACTGGGCCTGTCCATGTGGGGATTTTGTCCCGTGACCCATCAACAGCAATCCATTAGTGTTCAAGTCGATACTCTCCTCTTGCGATGCGCACGAGCGCGTTCACTGTGGCAGAGGCCATCGGTGACCCTCCACGCCTCGAAACGGAGGTGATCGAGGGGATCGTCGAGTGACGCAAGGCGGCCTTGGACTCAACCGCATCGACAAAACCAACCGGCATGCCGATGACTGCGAGTGGGGTCACTGCTGATGTCAGGGCGAGCACCGCCCGCAATGCCGTGGGTGCGGAGCCGATGGCGATCAGCGGGTTACGGCCGACGTTGGCCTCGAGCAGTGCTTTCATGCCTCGGTAGGATCGTGTTTGGGTGGCACCGAGTGCTGAGCTGGTAACGGGTTGACCCTCAGTGGCGCTGGCGGCATCGATGGCGATCAATGGCTCCAGGCTGGGGATGCCGACAGCGACCATGCGGACGTCCACGATGATGGGTACCTGGTGGCGCAGTCCCCAAATCGATCGCTCGATCGCCTCCTCGTCGATCACCAGATCGTTGATGATCTCGATGTCTCCAGTAGCGTGGATGATGCGTGCCGCGACTTCGGCAGCTTCGGGTCCGAGGTATCGAAAGTCGACCTCGCGCTGGATGCGAGCGAAGCTCTCGAGTTCGATCGGTGAAACACTCATCGAGGTTCGTCCGTGCTCGGTAATGCCCGCTGCTTGTCGGTGGGAGAATCGAGAACGACGATGGCGCCAACAGGACAGATCTCGACACAGTCACGATGGTCACCACATCGATCACTCATCCACAGTGGGGTGTTGGGATGCGGGCGCAGGGCGTGGGTGGGGCAGGTGCTGATGCAGGCGCCACAGCCGGTGCAGGTAACGTCGATCGTGATCATCGCTGTGCCTCGTAACCCCGCGGGGTGTAGAGATAGCCGTGGTTGCTCGTCGAGGTGGTGGCACCGACGATCACAATCGTCTCCATGTCAACGGTCTCGATATCGAGCTCTTCGAGGGTGCTAACAACACTGCGTGCCCCTTGTCGCTCGACCCGCGATGCGATCAACACCGGTGTGTGAGGGCCACGATACTGCCCGATGATGGCGAGAGCCTTTTCGAGCTGCCAGGTGCGTTGTTGCGAACGAGGGTTGTAAAAGGCGATGACAAAATCGGCCTGTGCGGCAGCCTCTACCCGAGCCTCGATGGCGCTCCAGGGTGTGAGGAGGTCAGATAGTGAGATCATCGCGTGATCGTGGCCGACGATCGCGCCGGTGGCCGCTGATGCCGCATAGGCAGCTGTGACCCCAGGGATCATGTGGACAACGAGGTCGTTACTGAGGCGTTCGATCACCAGCTGTGCCATCGCATAGACCGCTGGGTCCCCCGAGGTGACGAGGGCTACGCGGTTACCACGGTTGGCGAGTTCGATGGCGTCAAGAACACGCTCGACTTCACGGCCGATGGGGTAGGCCTTGACAATCTGGCCACGCTCTACCACCGGCTCGATCAACTCGAGATAGCGATGAAAACCAATGAGGTACTGCGCTCGGCGTATGGCCCCAAGAGCTCTGGGTGTCAACAGATCGAGTGAGCCGGGGCCAATGCCGACGACCCAAAGCGATCCTCGAATCCGATGTCGTCGGGCGATCGCTACGGTTGCTTTGGCACTCTTGGTCTTTGCGACGATGAGCTCTGCATTGGCTCCGCTTGCGAGGAGGGCCGCCGCCTCTGCGACCGAATGTGTCCCGACGCTCTCGTGGACGATGGCGGACGGGTTTGGGGCTGCGATTGCATCGAGCTCCTCGGCGCTAAAGCCAATGAGCTCTCGCTTAAGCGAGCGAAGGGCCGGATGATCGAGCCTGGTTCTGATCGTGGCCACGCGGTCGATGGCCGCTGGATCGAGGCCGGCCTGGCCCATGGTGGTGTCGATAAGATCGTTGATCTCGTCGGCGGTCACGTCGCTCGAGCAGCCCAGGCCAACGGTCAGGGTGGGGAGCACACCGCGCACGTCTCCGAGGTCACCATCGTCGATGCGGTCACTGACGACCAGGTTGATGGGGTTTGGCCCCTCGGTTACCAGCGCCGAAACGGCGTCAGGCAACTCCAGCGCTGTTGGATTGAGCATCGTCAACCCCGATCCTCGATTCAGCTGAGCCTGGATCGAGGCAGCGATCCGCCCCGTGATGATCGACGGTGCCTGATCGAGGGCGACCACGTCGTTGGTCCTCGAGGCGGTGGTGATGACCGCGGTGGCGCCGAGATAGTGGGCCACAAGGCTGGCAAGCCCCTCGCCGCCATGATGAGCACCGGCGAGGACGGTTGCGAAGTTCGCCCCCTCGTCGACGGCGACGACGGCTGGGTCATCGTGCTTGTTGGTGAGGGTCTCGGTGAGCGCACGCACCACGATCGGGTAGGCTGCCACGACGACCACCGCCCGATGTGTCGTGAGGGCCTCGACAAGGTCGGCGAACTTGGCCCATTGATGCACCCGAAAGCCCAGATACTCAGCGAGGCCGTGTGGCGCGCTGTTGAGCGCGATCACGATGCCGTTGGCGATCGGCTCATTGGACGAGTTATCCGTTGGACCGTTGGTGCGAGGCGTGGCGCTCATGCGCGCCACGCCAGATAGATCGGCGTTTGGGGCACGAGCCGAGTGCCATCTGCTCCAAGAGGTGTTCCGTGTGCAACCTGAATCATCGAGAGATTGCCCAGCAAGCGCTCGGCGGCTGAACCACGATGGATATCGGCATAGCTCGCCACGATTGGGGCGTGTTCATCGATGAGACCGAGCGCATGATGGAGTGCCGAGAGTCCGCCTCCTCCTACGATGGCGGCGTCATAGCTGGCGGTGACTGCTTCTACTGGTTGGTCCAACACTGTGGTGCAATATCCTAATGTCTTCGCATTCTGGCGGACCATCGCTGCCCGATCTGGTCGTGGTTCGAGCTGGGTTAGGCGCAGGTCAGGGCGTAGCCGAAGGAGTGTGAGACCAACGACGCCGCTGCCAGCACCCACCTCGAGAATGTTTGCGCCAAAAGGTAGACGATCGGGGTCGAGTCTGGCGATGAGTGCCAATCGAACCTCGAGCTTGGTGAAGTTTGACCCGTCGGTGACGAATTGGTCATCGCGGAAGATGCTACTGCTAGGTGCTCCCCAGACGACGGTAGGGGTGAGCGATGTGGCCTTGCGTTCGATGAACACGACGGATCCGGCACAGGTCGTGAAGCATCGAGCCTGGTCGAGGCTGAGTGAAGAGATGGTCTCGTGCTCGGTGGCTAGGTCACTGGCGATGGTGATGTTGAGGGCATCGACATCGAATGACAGATCCATGAAGAGCTCGGCGAGACTCGTGTTTGGGGGGGCGAGGATCGCAACGGCTTGCGTATGGTGGTTACTGAGTGCCAGTTTGGCCTGTGCCAGGGCGGCGAGATGATCACGACCGACAAGGGAGACGATCTCAACGTCGTCCCAAGGTCGACCAAGGTGTGCCGCCAACATGGCGATGGAGCTTGGACCAGGCAGGATCTTGAGTTCGATCTCGCCTAGTTGGCGTCGCAATACCTTGGTGATCCCGAAGAAGTTTGGATCACCACTCGCGACGACCGTGCAGTCGCCTACGTGTTCGCCAATGGCCTTGATAGTCGTGGCAAACGGTGACGTGAAGTCGATGATGGTCGCTTTGGGGGCGAGCATTGCGAGCGTTTGGCGAAGTTCTTGGCGCGCAAAGATTGTTCTCGATGCCGCCAGGGCTTCGAGCTGTTGGTTGGTCAGGGTGCTCGGTTGGTTCCCGAGCCAGCCCACAATGGTGATCACGGGGTCAGTCTATGGCTCGCGACCACGAGCAGGGAGTCAAAGTCGACCATCATGACTTCGACGGGGATCCGTCGCCCAACGGTCTCAAAACAGGTCTGCGCAGCCTGTCGCGTCAATTCAGCCAGTGGACGGAGATCGCCTTCGGCGACGCAGCGTTCGTAGAAGTGGCGGGCGGTGGTCGTTTCGGTTGCGGCGTCAATGAGTGTGACGCTGGCCCCGACCGACTCGGCTGCGGCCGCGAGCACTGAGGTGTCAACGTGTGCACGGTGAAAGTGGGTCATTAGCAGTCCCTGAGCGAGCTTGGCGACCTTGCCGACCATTCCGATCCAGGTGATCATCTCGGGATCGGTCGAGGCGGCGCGCTTGAGGGCGACGCCACTGTAGTCACCGACCTCGACGATTGCGACAGGATCGAGGTTTGGAAAGAGGTTGAAGGCCGCGGTTTCGGTTCGCGAGCCCGTGACAAGGACGATATGGGTCGCTCCGTTGGCGGCGGCGACATCGATCTGTTGGACGATACTGGCTCGATAGGCCGCGGTGGAGAACGGCTTCACGATGCCCGTGGTGCCGAGAATCGAGATCCCCCCCAGGATGCCGAGTCGGTCGTTGGTGGTTGCGCGAGCCATCTCCTCGCCGCCGGGTACTGAGATCACCACCGCCAGCCCTCGCTTGGTCACTTCCCGGACGGCCTCGGTGATCATCCGTCGGGGGACCGGGTTGATCGCAGCCTCGCCGACGGGCAGGCCGAGGCCGGCCTTCGTGACGATCCCCACCCCCTCCCCGCCGCTGATCAGGACATCGTCGCCATCGATCAGCGTTGCGGTGGCACTTACGTGGGCCCCATCCGTGCAGTCTGGATCATCGCCAGCATCCTTGATGACGACTGCACGCCCAGACTCGTCGCGCTGTACCGCAAACTCAACCCGTTGCCCTTTGGGAAGCGTGATGGCGACCACATTAGGGGTAGTGCCGGTGACACAGGCGATGGCCGCGGCCTTTGCAGCCGCCGCAGCACAGGCACCTGTGGTGTAGCCAGAGCGGAGGCGCTCATTCACATTAGCGAACCGATCGATTGGCGCGTCGCTTGGCACGGCCACTGGTCGTGCCTGGATTGGACCGGGAGCGGAAGCGATGCGAGAAGTTTGGTGAATACAGGTGAGAGCGTTGGATATTCGTCGCGGTGAGGACATCGCCGACCAGGACAAGCAGGGTCCTCTTGGCGCCGAGCTCGTTGACGGTGGCGACAAGTTCGCCGATGGTCGTCATCGCTACCTGCTCGTCAGGCCACGTGGCTCGCACGACCACGGCACACGGCGTCGTCGTATCAAAGCGGGAGCCATCGGCGAGCAGTCCGTCGACGATGCGCTGGGGGTGGGCACCCGAGAGCAATACCGCAATGGTGCCGCCGAGCTGGGCATAACGGGCGAGTGACTCACTCTCGGGCATCGACTGAGAGGTGCGACGAGCGACGCGGGTGGTCACGACCGATTGGGCGACTTCAGGAATCGTCAGCTCACGTCCGACAGCGGCAGCCGCGGCCGATATCGACGTCACGCCCGGCACGATCTCGAATGGTCGATGATTGGTTTCGCACCAACTGATCTGCTCTTGGATGGCTCCATAGATCGAAGGGTCTCCCGAATGGAGGCGAACGATGCGCCGATCGGGGTTGGCTTCGAAGACCTCAAGGACGTCCTCGAGTGTCATCTCGGCGGAGTCCATGCAGACACCGTTGGTCCAGGCGAGCATCTCTTCGGGGATGAGCGACGAAGCCCAGATAACGATATCGGCATCGCGAAGACGAGCCTGACCGCGGAGAGTAATAAGGTCCGGCGCGCCGGGGCCCGCTCCGACAAAGCTGATGCATTCCATGGGATCATCCTACCCGCGTGGTGCACGATTGGCGTGGAAGCTGGGCTTACGATCGACGATTGAGCTTGCTGCACGTTGCACAAGGGAGTGCGCGAGGTCCACATCGGCCCCAAGGTGCCAGTGGAGATAAGAAGAGACCATCGATTGATTCGCAAACCCTGCCCTCCACGTGCGGCGGGCAGTGCGCAGGCTGAGGCCCTGGCCGGCTTCATCGGAACGGACCTCATCGGAACGGACCTCATCGGAACGGGCATAGTGAAACTCATGCGCCGGCAGCTCTGGTCGGTTGACGAGCGAGAGAGGCGATGCCTGTGGTATGAGAACCTGGCGGTATCCAAGACTCAGTTTGGTCGAGATAGTCGATTTCAGGGGAAGAACGCCCACCATTGGCCTGCCATTGAGGCTTTGGCCAAGGAGGAGATGCCCGCCGCACTCAGCGATGATCGGCACTCCCATGTCGACGGCGCGACGGAGGGCAACATGCAGTTGTTGATTAGCACTGAGCTCATCAAGGTAGTGTTCCGGGTAGCCCCCATGCAGCCAGATCAACCCTGTCTCGGGAGGGATGGAGGCAACGCGTGGATCAAAGCCGACGACGTCGCCGCCGGCCTCACGAAGTAGGTCGAGGTTTTCAGGGTAGATAAAGCTCGCCGCTGGGCCCATCGAGTAGGCGATGACTGGCCGCGTTGACAACGGGGCTTGGGTGGCTGCAGGCAACGAGGGGCTTTGTGTAACAATGCGTTCTGCTCGCGCGATCATCGGCTCAAGTTCGACGGCGGTGCGAATCACCTCGCCGAGGGTGTCCACCCATCGACGGGTCTCGGCTGGGTCCTCTTCGGCGGTTCGCAAACCAAGATGACGAGAGTGCCGGGTGGGGAGCTCATCGTTACGGATGACCCCGAACACTTCAAGCCCGATGCTGGCCATCGCCTGACGGATCAATGCCTCATGCGTGGTGCTCTTAATGTTGTTGAGAATTACGCCAGCGATCCTGAGGTCGGGGTCGAGTGAGCTATAGCCAAGTGCGATTGCTGCAGCCGACTGTGAGAGATGGGCACAGTCGGTGACAAGGATCACCGGAAGGTTGGTTAGTCGCGCGACGTGTGCCGTCGATCCCCATGACGTCGAAGTCCCCGGGGCCGATGAATCTTCCTGAAGGTCAGGCAGGTCGGTGCCGTCAAAAAGTCCCATGACCCCTTCGATGATCACGAGATCGACATCTCGGGCGGCACGATCAAGGCTGGCGGCGACACCGCCCCCCCCAGTGAGAACCGGATCGAGGTTATAACTTGGCCGCCGCGTGGCGACCTCGTGGAGATGGGGGTCGATGTAGTCGGGCCCGACCTTGGCCGCACCGACACGTAATCTGGCGCTAAGCGCTTTAAGAAGTCCAAGGGTGATCGAGGTTTTGCCGACCCCCGATGCCGTTCCGGCGATGATCAGCCCTCGCGCGCTCAGTATTCGATCCCCTTCTTTGCCTTGATCCCCTGATCGTAGGCGTGCTTGATCTTGCGCATCTCCGTCACCGTATCGGCGACCTCAATCAAGCCTGGGGTCGCTCCGCGACCGGTGATGACGATATTGGTACGTGTCGGTCGCTCGCGCAGGGTGTCGATGACCGCCCTTTCGTCAATCCAGCCGTAGGTGATAGCATAGGTGAGCTCGTCGAGGATGACGAGATCATACTCGTCGGAATCGATCCTGGTCTTGGCGAGGTTCCAGGCCTCCTGCCCGAGGTGTGCCGTGGTCTCGAGATCGTCAGACTCCCAGGTAAAGCCGTCGCCAAGCGTGTGAAATTCGATGCCAAGTTGGTCGGCGAGCTTTCGTTCACCGGTTTTCCACTTGCCACCCTTGACAAACTGAATGACGACGACGTGCCAACCCCGGGCCCAGCCACGGCTCATGACCCCGAAGGCCGCCGACGACTTGCCTTTGCCTTCTCCAGTGTTGACCAATAACCGCGAACTTCGTTCCATGTCTTCTCAGCCTAGGACCGCCCGGCAGTCGGCTGGTACGTCCAATCGCCTGGCGTGATGCTTATCCTTGGCCGACGATGGTGCCACGCACCTCACCAAGACTAAGGCGGTTCCCACGAAGTGATGGTGCGCTGGCTCGAATGGTGACGGTGTCGCCATCGTCCAAGAAGCTTCGGGTGCTGTGATCCGACAGCGTCAGTGGCTGACTCCCTCCATTGGTGAGCTCGATGAGGGATCCATATTGGTTGGGATGTTCTCCGGACACCGTTCCAGATGCGAAGAGATCACCGACGCGAACGTCGGCACCGTTGACGGTCTGGTGAGCGAGCTGCTGCCCGGGTGTCCAATACGTCGTGGCAAAGGGAGGGTGAGAGATCAAGGTGTTGTTGAGCTCGACCTCTAGCTCGATCGCCAGGTTCCAGGGGTCGGTGTCAATCAGGTAGTCCGCCGGGAGGGGATCCTGGATAACCGGCGTGGTTCTCGCGCTGGTCAGCGCCTCAAGCGGTGTAACCCAGGCGCTGATGCTGGTGAGAAAGGATTTGCCGAGAAACGGGCCGAGCGGTTGATACTCAAAGCTCTGGATGTCGCGAGCACTCCAGTCGTTGACGAGTACGACGCCGGCGACATAGTCGAAGAACTCCTCGGTTTTGACCGCTGTTCCAAGTGTTGATGTTCTCCCAACCACAAATCCTACTTCGGCCTCGATGTCGAGGCGTAGTGAGGGCCCAAAGACACACTTGTTGTCGACGATGCGCAACCCAAAAGGTCTTCGAACTGGGGTGTCACTGACCACTACGGTTGAGCTACGTCCGTGGTAGCCGATTGGGAGGTGACGCCAGTTTGGGGTCAGGGGATCGCCATTGGGCCGAAAGAGTCGCCCAAGGTTGGTTGCGTGCTGGAGCGATGAATAGAAGTCAACGTAATTCTTGCATTCGATCGGGAGCAATAACGTCACCTCCTCGATGGACCGGAACGCAGGGCCGAGGCGATCTTCGATGACTGTTTGTGTGGCCAGTGTGCTGATACGGTCACGGAGTCGCGCCATCGCGTCATGCCCTGTGGCAAAAAGGGCATTGAGCGAGTTGGCATGCCAGGGGTCGTCAATGCGATCGGTCGGATGCGCGGTGGTGGTGTCGGTCAAGCCGAGGTTGACCCCGAGGTCCCCAAGCGCTGCCAAATCGATGACGGTGTCGCTGACGCGGGTGACGACGTGACCAGCTTGATTATCCGTGCCACGCATGATGGCGAGTGGCAGATGGTCGAGTCCATACCCGGTCTGGGCGTGCGTATTGATGTCAAGGTGCATAGACCGTTAGCCTAGCGAATGGGCGCATCCGTGGTTGAAGGATCACCAATCGTTCGCGCTACGATGGAGTCGCCGAGAGGAGGTCACGAATGCCGTTCTATACCCGTTTGGGAGAGATTCCGCGCAAGCGTCACCAAGTGACCCGCACTGGAGAGGGTAACCTCATCAACGAAGAACTCATGGGCAAGGAGGGGTTTGCGGCGGAGTCTGCCCTGCTCTATCACCGTACGATGCCGACAGCGATCGTGGATGCGGAGACGCTGATCGATGGTGATGCCCCGCTGAATCCCAACACACCGCTTCTGCCACGTCATTTAGTGACGCCCAAACTGGTTAGTCAGTCTACGACCGATCCACTCGGGCGCCATCTTCTGCTTGGCAACCATGACGTCCGTCTCTCCTATGCCATGCTTGACGAGGCTACCGGGCTCTATCGCAACGCTGTCGGCGATGAATGCCTCTTTGTGCAGGCGGGGAGCGGCTCCGTGGAGACGGTCTTTGGGCTGTTGGAGATTCGTGAAAAGGACTACGTCGTGATCCCGGCCTCGTGTACCTATCGGGCGATTCCGGCTCCCGGTCAACGGCTTGAGCTGCTCGTGATAGAGGCACGCGGTCATATCGAATTCCCGGCCCGATATCTCTCAAAGCGTGGCCAGCTACTTGAGTCAGCCCCGTTTTCAGAGCGTGACCTTCGAACGCCAAGCGAGTTGTGTATCGTGGAGGAGACCGATGTCGAGGTGCTGGTGAAGACCAGGGCTACCATGACTCGTTATGTCTATGCTCACCATCCCTTCGATGTCATTGGCTGGGACGGCTGCCTCTATCCCTTCGTCTTTAATATGAGTGACTTTGAGCCAATCGTTAAGCGATTCCATGCTCCGCCGCCCGTGCATCAGACCTTCGAAGGGCCAGGCTTTGTCGTCTGTAGCTTTGCACCACGCCCCTTCGATTTCGACCCGACGAGCGTCCCCGTTCCCTATAATCATGCCAATGTCGATAGCGATGAAGTGCTGTTCTATGTCGACGGCGATTTCATGTCGCGTAAAGGATCCGGCATTGAGGCCGGATCGATCTCGCTGCATCCGGCTGGATTCATCCATGGACCACAGCCCGGATCGGTCGAGGCGGCCCTGGGCAAACCAGGCACGAAAGAATGGGCCGTCATGGTTGATACCTTCGCGCCGCTCGAACTCGGACCGGCGGCCAATGCGATCGAGGATCCCAACTACCCCTGGTCCTGGTCCAAACGGCACAACAACACCGCTGTTGAGGATTCATGATGGTCACGTACGTAAGTACTTCGCAGGTCATCGATTGTCTCGGGCAGCCAGGCAAGTCGGCAAGGCAGCTGGGCCGGCTAGCTCGTGCCAAGCGAGCGGTCGTCGCCTCGTCGATCGCCCAACGTTCCATCGCGTAGTCGTCAATCGCCAAGTGAGAAGCTAGAAGGAGGAGTGTCCGTTGACAAAGAAGCCGTTCGCATCATCGGCTGATCTCAGCCCCAAACAGGAGCGTTTTGAGACGATTGCCCCTGGGGTTTTTGCCATGAGCGCCGAAGGAGACCCGAACGTCGGTGCCATTGAGGGGGAGGACTTTCTCATCTGCATCGAGGCACGTGCGACTCCGGTAGCGGCGCAGCGTTGGCTGAGCCGCCTGCGTGAGGAGAGCACCAAGCCGGTTCGCTTCCTTGTGCTATCTCACTATCACGCGGTGAGGGTGCTTGGGGCATCCGCCTTCGAAGCCGACGCGATCGTGGCACATCAAAGTACTGCTGAGCTCATCGAGGAGCGGGGCCAACAAGACTGGGAGAGCGAGTACGGCCGTATGCCTCGCCTGTTCGAGGAGCCCGATTCAATCCCAGGGTTAACCCACCCGACGTTGACTTTTGCCGATCAACTGCACATCGAGCTAGGTGCTGATCGGGGACATGTCGAGCTTGCGTATCTTGGCCGTGGCCACACCCGAGGCGATATTGTCGTTTGGCACCCCAAGAGTCAGACGCTTTTCGCTGGTGACCTCGTTGAGGCTGAGGCGGCGCTCTATACCGGCGATGCTTACCATCGAGAGTGGGCGACGACGACACTTGACCGTGTCGCCAGCCTTGGAGCACAACACCTGATTGGTGGAAGAGGCAAAGTTGTGCACGGAGCAGACCAAGTCAAGGCCGCAATTGAGCAGTCGCGCGGCTTCCTCAGGACCCTGATCGATGAGACGCAGAAGGTAATCGACCACGGTGGAAGTCTCAAGGAGGCCTTCACCGCCTGCTACGCAGCACTCAACCCTGTCTATGGACAATGGCCTATCTTCGAACACACGGTTCCCTTCGATGTTGCCCGCGTCTTCGATGAGCTCAACGGTGTCGAGCATCCGGTGATCTGGACCGGATCGAGGGATCGCGAGATATGGGATCAACTCCAAGACTAACGCCGGAGGTCGTCGTCATTGGTGGGGGTCCGGTTGGCCAGACGGCGGCGCTGTTGTGTGCCCAATGGGGATTACGAGTCCTCATACTTGAGGCGCAGACGCATCGGGACCGCACCGGTTCACGGGCTATCTGTCAACAACGTGAGGTGCTTGATACCTGGGATGCCATTGGAGCCGGAGTACTCATCGATCGTGGGATTACCTGGTCAAGGGGGCGTACCTACTACCGAGACCAGGAGATCTTCTCGGTCGAACTGAGGGATCGTGGCTCCTCGCTGCTTCCGCCGTTCGTCAACATCTCCCAGTCTGAGGTGGAAGAGACGCTACTTGGGCTCATCGCGTGCAATCCGTTCATTGAGGTTGAGTACGGTGCGATCGTGACGCAACTGCAAAGCGACGATGACAAGGTCACCCTTGAGGTCGAGACACCGAAGGGGTCGCGACAGGTTGAAAGTCGGTTTGGAATTGCCTGCTGCGGTCTGCATTCCGAAGATTTACGTGCTCAGCTTGGTATCGATTTCCCCGGACGGTCGTTCGACGACCTCTTCTTGATCTGCGATATCAAGGCCGATCTACCCACTCAGCGAGGGGAGCGTCGCTTTCACTTCGATCCAAGCTGGAACCCGGGTCGACAGGTGCTCATTCATGAGCAGCCTGATAGTGTTTGGCGAATCGATTGGCAGGTGCCGGAGGGGTTCGACCTTGCCCAGGAGGAGGCCTCCGGGGGGTTGGCAGCACGTATCCACGAGATCGTTGGAGACCAACCCTATGAACTCGTTTGGCGATCGGTCTATCGCTTTCAAGGGCGAGTCGCAAGCCGCTTTCGTCGCGGGTCGATCTTCTTGGCTGGAGACTTTGCTCACGTCTTTGCCCCCTTTGGCGCCCGAGGGCTCAACAGTGGCGTTCATGACGTCGAGAACCTCGTTTGGAAGCTGGCGATGGTTTCGCGTGGCTTGGCTGATCGGCGACTGCTGGACACTTATGAGGTGGAGCGTCGGGCAGCGGCGCTCGAGAATCTCGATGTAACATCGGCCACGATGCGATTCTTGGTCCCTCAGACGGCGGCCGATCGACAGCGCAGGACTCGTCTCCTCGAAGGCGCGGCCGAGGGATCGAGTGCCGCCATTGCCGCGGTCGACTCGGGGCGCCTCTACGAACCCTATTGGTATGTCGATTCCCCGCTCACGACGCCACTACCCGGCCGTGCCTTTAGCGGTCGACCGAGTCGTGGCGAGCCCGTCGACCCGGTTCCAGGTACAATTTTGCCTGACCAAGCGCTCGGCGAACTAGGAGGTGCTGGCCAACATTACAAGCGCCTGCGCCAACTCGTCCACCGAGGCTTGACGGTGTTGAGTGATGAGCCGTCACTGGTTCGGATCCCAAAGGAGTTACCGGTCAGCGTTCTAGATCTGGCCGTCTTGGACCCGGAGCGTTCACTTCGACGGGCTCTGGACCTTGGCGAGCGGCCCGTACATCTGGTCGTCAGGCCCGATGGACACCTTGCTGCTATCATTGCGGGCAATGCCGATCGAGTGACCCCCGCGTTGATGCGGGCGCTTGCGAACCCGGCGTAAGGGCTCATTTTTCTGTTTGTACGCTCTATGAAGCCACAGCAAAGGCAAACGATCTGTATGGAGCCCTTGCGACGACAGTCGGGTTAGCTGCCGGGCTCCCAGATAGCTTGGTCATGAGCAAAGACGATCCGCCGGGGATCAAAACTTTCAAGGAGTTCGAGCCAAGCAGCGCTAGGCGCCAGTTGGCGGCCCTCAAGGCGGCTGGCCTTACGTGCGAGATGTTGTGCTCCAAAAGCCGACGCGGTGTCAGTGGCCTGTCCCGCCACAATGAGTGTGCCGTCGGTGCCTTGAACGACAAGCGACTGATGTCCTTGGCTATGTCCCGGTGTTGGAATGAGCGTGAGGCCAGGAGCGATAGATGTGATTCCATCGAGAATCTCGTAGCGTGCTCCGACGAAGTCGATCAGGTTGGGCATGGTGTAGTTTGCGCCGCGGGCAGTGCGAAGTTCGCTCTCTTGCATGAGGATTGCACGGTCACTGAAGTCGGCGTTGTGACCACAGTGATCGAAGTGGAGGTGGCTATTGGCTACCAAGTCGACCATCTCAGGTCGAGCCCCAACCTGTGTCAATGCTGGAACTAGGTCTATGCGCCGCGGTTGGTAATGGTCCTCGGTCTCTGGGTCTACCGCGCCAATGCCGGTGTCGAAGAGCAGCGTCACCTCTGGATGCGTCACGAGGTAGGCATAGACCGGCTCGACGTTCGCTGTTTTAGTCGGCGTCTCGCTGGCTGGACGAACGAAGAAGCCAAAGTTGATACGACGGACATCAAGGCGACTTAGTTTCTTGGACATGGATGGGTATCCTCCCTCTCGCCATAAAATACCAGCACAGTTCGCAATTCTAAGGCTAGGATGGCTGGGGCTTGGTGGGCTACTAGCTGCATGGGGCTTGTCGATCAGCGAAGGTGCAAGGACGTGCAAGGACGTTCACCGTTGGGCTGCTACTGTCTCGATCGAATCCATGGTGGTAGTTTCTGATTGCTGATTGGTTGTAGCGAAACTGGGAGGCATGGTTTTGGAGCTGGTCACGTATGAGGTAGCCCAGGAGCGGTTCGAAGCCGTAGCCAAGAATTCGCCAAGGGTGGTTGCCGGTGGCAACTTTGCAACCCCGATGACCTTGCTCAATGCCTTCGATGCTGTGGTCCCCTCCTACCGGCTCTTTATCCTGAATCCACATGGGGCGATTCCAACTCGGGAGGGAGTCACCTACGAGAGTCCATTCTTGGGCCCAGCGATTCGAGACCGTGGCCGACAGCTGGAATATCTACCAATGCGACTGTCCCTGGTGCCATCGCTCCTCGGTTCGGTGAGGAAGCCCGATATTGTCTTGATCCATGTCTCAAGGCGGCGGGGAGATCACGTTTCGCTGGGTACCGAGGTCAATATCCTGCCTGCCGCGATTGAGCAGACGCGACGCAACAAAGGCCTCGTGGTTGCTCAGATCAACGAGTTGATGCCCTATACCTACGGCGATAGCGAGCTCGCTGTCGACCAGATCGACTTTGCCATCAGTGCGAACGAACCGTTACTAAGCCCGACGGCGTTGGATCCAGCCCAAGGGGTCGCCACCACGATTGCCAGCCTGGTCACCGAACTCATCGAGGATGGATCGACCTTGCAGCTCGGCATTGGCGCGATCCCCAATGCCGTCGCTGCACTGTTGACCAAACGACGCCAACTTCGTATCTGGTCGGAGATGATCAGCGACGGCGTACTGAACCTGGAGCGGGTCGGCGCACTGGATGGTGATCGTGCGCTTGTCGCGTCGTTCCTGTTCGGGTCCAGTGAACTCTATGCTTGGTGCGACTCGAATCCTCGACTACGCTTGGCCCGTACCGAGATCGTCAACGATCCCTCCAAGATCGCGCAACAACCAGGCATGACGGCCATCAATTCTGCGATCCAAGTCGATCTTTTCGGTCAGGCAAATGCGAATTTTGTGAACGGTCGCTTTTACTCTGGGATCGGTGGGCAAGCTGATTTCACCGTCGGATCGCTCCACGCGATTGGGGGACACTCGATTATCGCGCTGCCATCTTGGCATGATAAAAGTGCAACCTCAACGGTTCTTGAGCGGCTCGATGGGCCAGTAACGTCTTTTCAGCACTCCGCCATCGTCTCTGAACAGGGTTCCGCTCTGCTCTTTGGTCGATCCTCTTATGATCAAGCTGCAGCTATTTGCAACAATGTCGCTCACCCAAAGGTTCGTGACCAACTCCGTGAGGCGCTTCGATCCATGCACTAGATTACGGATGTTGGGTCTATGAGGCCTTGCGCCCACTTGTTTGCTGGTCACAAGCATGCCGGCGGGCGCCGTTCACCAACCACCGAGGCGTTCGTAGATGTCCATGGCCGAGGAGTCGGCTGGTGGTGCGGCCAATTCGATGCAGTAGGTACGTTGACCGTTGTTAACAACCGCTGGTCGCAGGCTCGTGCCGTCGGTGGCTAACGATCGTGCGAGGGTAGGGTAGTGGGTGACGACAATCGTAGCGATGTTGCGTCGCCTGAGGTCATCGATAAGGGCAGTCGCGATCGCGCAGGCCTCCACCTCGTTGGTAGAGCTCAGTGGCTCGTTGAGTAAGAAGAGACCTCCCTCGGACAAGGCGTTCACGGCTTGACTGAGGCGAAGCAGTTCGTCGTCGAGGCGTCCTCGTTCGAGCGCGCGATCTTCGTCTCGAGGGAAGAAGGTGCTAAGGGCTGTGCGGACGTCGGAGCAAAACGCGTCTGCACAGACGAAGAGACCAACTTGCATCATCAGTGTGGCCAGCGCGACGCTGGTGAGCCAGGTGGTCTTGCCTCCCGAGTTGGCTCCACTGATTACGATGGCCGAGCGTGTGCTGGCATCAAGATCATTAGCGACCGGTCGTTGGCCTGTGCGCAAGCTCAGCGTTGGCTCCACCAGGGTCGAGAATGTGATCCGACCCTCGTTCATGGTGGGCTCTGGGAAGCAGAGTGGGAGATCGAGCGACTGGAGCCGATGGTAGAGATTCAGAGCGCCAACGAGCCAGGCAAGCTCGCGTCCTAGTCGGACGAAGAAGTCGATGACGACGCCGAGGCCTTTCGCGGTTGTGCCGCCGATATCAACAAGCGCCTCATTTCTCAGCTCGCGCAGTGTCTCGCTCCCAGCCTGATCACGCGGGACGATCTCGATGCGGTTACGATCGCCTCTAACAAGGCGCAGCCGATCTCGCCAACCACGACCCTCAAATGGGCCCTCAAGGAGAGGCTGGTGACTTGTGAGGTTGCCGGCAGTCAGGTTTGCCCTTGCCATGAGGCCGTGTTCGAAGCGCAACTCCTGGAGCGTGATCTCCAGACTGTCCAGATAGTCCGGTGTGAAGTTGGTGGAGATGGCTTCGACGAGGAGTCTGAGGCCGGCCGATGTGACGGTGGCGTCTGGCTTGGCGACCCTCTGTGCGAGCGACCGGAGATCAGCGATGAGTAGGGTCAAGAGTTCTCGGGAGCGAAGCAGTGTCGAGATGGGGGGTTGGGGCTTCAGGGCATAGGCGGATTGGCGTTGTAGCTCAGCTCCATGGCGTGCGATCGTTTCAAGGTCGCGAATGAACTCAAGATGTCCGAGCGCGTCACGAAACACCTCTTGGCGCCACCGAATCACAGCTGGGTCAGATGGTGCGTTGATGAAGTAGTGCTGGGCAACCGCTCCGAGATGCTGGTCACCGTCGGCCATGACCTCAATGAGTGCTCCCACCCCGAGGTCGGTGAGTGACGCATCGTTAGTGAAGGCAGCACCGCTGTGTTGGGTGTCAGGTGGTGTGAGAAGATTGACCTCAATCATTATCTGTTGCCTTGATGAGTCCATAACGTAAGGCGAGCTCAAGCGCGAGGGCCCTTCCTTGCGGGGGTCGCCGTTGGAGGCGGTGGCTGGGTAGGTGCGTATCCTCGTCGACCATGGCTACCAGTGAAACGACGCCGGACTCAGGACGGGCGAGTTCGTCGACGAACGTGACGAAGATGCATCGAAGGTTGCGCTCGTTGCACCGATCGATGAGGAGCCGTCCAAGCTGGGCCGCATCGTCGACGCTCGTGGAGCTAAAGACCTCATTAGCGATGAGCAAGGACTGTTCCTTTGCTAGCTCGAAGAAGGAGCGGACGCGCTGGATTTCGCTTTCAAGGCGTCCTTGAAGGCGATCGGTCGCCTCTTGCTCTGAGAAGACGGTGGCAACCATTGGGGCGCGCGTGATGGTAGCGCGTCGCGCTCCGACCGGAAGCCCAAGGGCACCAATGCAATAAAGTTGACCGATTGAACGGGCATAGGTAGTCTTTCCACCATCGTTCGGACCGGTCACAACGATGACGGTCTCGTCGCCGGTGAGCTCAAAGGAGTTTGTTACTGGTGTTGAGTTGGAGCTCACGAGGTCATGAGCGAGCGCCAGATCGTATACCTCATCGGCTCGTTGGAGCCCTGGTGTGCTGTTCACATTCGGAAGCGTCCAAGGAAGACCTTGTGCTTGTAGCGCTAGGAGCTCCTCGATCCAGGCGAGATAGAAGGCGAGTTCACGTTCTATACGCGGAATCCAAGGGATGAGAAAGCGCTCATGGGCACCTGGGAAGGTCGCGAGCTTCGAGAATTCCTCGGGGAACAGGTGTGAGACGATGACAAGGATCTGGTCGTCGATGTGGGTGCTCGAGCGTCGTCGTAGCTGCGTCGGTGGTTCAGAACCACTGGAGTCGCCAAAACGAGAAAACAACTCCAGGAGGTGATCGCGATACCTTGTGTCATCTGAATCGCTCGGCTCCACGGTGATGGCACTATCTTCTAGGATGAGCCGATAGCTGATGGCATCGAGCGCCGCGCTGACCGCATGGGCATCGTTTGAGAGTTCACCAAAGTGTTCGGTGCTTACGGCGTCGCGAAGTGATGCTGCGAGACCTTTGAGACCTGCGGATTGCCATGTGACGGTATCGAGTTGTGCCACAACGGCCTGCATGGTCTCGGTATAGACGATGATGGCATCAAGGAGCCAGCGCTGCTTGTTCAATGACTGCCGACCCCCCTGCATCGCTTTGAGCAAGAGTTCGACCCGTTCGATACCCTCAAGGAGGAGGAGAATCGGGGCGCGACCACCAGGGTCGAGGAGGTCGCCTGCGATAGCCTGGCGAAAGCGGATTGCCTCGCAAGAGATGAGCGGTGTTGTGAACAACGGATACAGATCGAAGGCTTCGAGTCCATGGGTGATGGCCCCAAAGAGCCTGTCAAGCGCCAGATCGACAAGGACCCCTGGGGGGATCGGATCTCCCAGTTGATCGCGAGGGCCTAGGAGGCTCTTGGGTTCACCTTTGGGGCTGAGATCAGTGAGCGTGTGCCCAACGAGCTGGCTTGTTGTCCAGGTCGTGTTCGGTTCTCGTTTGATGAGTTCTCTCAGGTACGCCTTGGACAAGTAACTCCGTCCTCTCGCAGTTCGCCGTAGGAGTCATTAGTGAAAGAACCGTAGGTGAACTCCATCACCACTCGGCAGCCTAGTGGAGCGTCGCGATCGGACGCCACTTGCTCGTCGGTGCCGAGCTGGAGGCAACGCCACCGCTAGGTTGGAAGGATTGGTAAGGGGTTATGTCTATCACGAGGGGAGTTGGTGATGGCGGATATTGAGGTTCGAGACGACGACGTAGTCCGCATTGTTACCATCAACCGTCCCGAGGCAAGAAACGCGATCGATCGAACAACTGCGGATTGGCTAGAGGAGACGTTTCTTACCTTCGAACACGATCCAAAGGTTCACGTCGCCATCCTGACGGGCTCTGGCGGTACATTTTGTGCTGGAGCAGACCTCAAGGCGATCGCGGCGGGCCATGCGAATCGGCTCGACGAAGACGGTCCGGGACCCCTCGGACCCACCCGGTTACAGTTGAGCAAGCCGACAATTGCTGCCATTGAGGGTTACGCAGTAGCAGGTGGTTTGGAGCTCGCGCTCTGGTGCGATCTGCGGGTGATGGCATCGACGGCGGTTGTCGGGGTCTTCTGTCGCCGCTTTGGTGTCCCGCTCGTCGACGGCGGCACAGTACGGTTGCCGAGAATCGTCGGACTAGGCCGAGCGCTTGATCTCATTCTGACTGGCCGTGCAGTCGGCGCTGAGGAGGCATTGGGGATGGGCTTGGTGAGCCGAGTGGCCCCGAGCGGTCGAGCGCTGCAAATAGCGATTGACCTGGCTCGCGAGATTGCCCGGTTCCCCCAACTCTGCCTGCGAAACGATAGGGCGTCGGTCTATGAGGGTCTTGACCTTGAGTTCGTGGCGGCGCTTGGGAATGAGTTTGGCTACGGCCGCCGCTCCTTTGCGGCGGAAGGCGCCGAGGGTGCCACCAGGTTCACCAATGGGGTGGGACGCCACGGCGAGTCCATCGATCTCGGTTAACACCGAACAAACTCTGGACGCGCTTGGCTGTCAACGATGGGCATCACGCGCAAGGGGCCGGCCGGCCGCTTTGATGAGGGCCCTGGTCCTCCATGCGATGGCCTCGGATTGGGTTGGGGCTCTGCTTGTGCTCGGTGCTCATTCTTTGCCGACCACGAGCCTACCGTGGCCTTAGACATGGCCCAGGCTGCAAGTTGACTGCAGTGGCGAGTGTATTCCCTCGGAGCTCACGGCGCGAGCCGCGGCTCGAGGGAGGGCCTGGTCACGCCGTGTCGGCTCAGTTGGCCTTTGCGCAAGGTGGGGGCTCGGACGGCAGGACGTTCTGGAACTGGTGTGAGCCGATAGGACGCAGAGCCAGCAGACCGATGATATCGTCGAGATGCTGTCACAGTGTGTCGGCCTGGACAGCCCCTTGAGCGTGGTCTGGTGACTGAACCTGTTGCTCTGGATCGGTTTCATGCCCCTTTGTTGGCCAGCTCTGTGTGGTTGCGTCGCTGTGACGATCGCTGCAGCGAGCATGTACTCCTTCCATCACGAGGAGCCACGCTCACAGATCTGAGATGCACGTGCTGGCGCACAAGTGTCAGGCACACTACTTGGATGCGCGCGAGCCGGACACGCCAAACGATTGGTAGTACCGGTCTAGTGCGGTATCGGATGGATGGGCATTTGATGAAAGGCGGTAATCGATGCGCTGGGTACTGAGAGGGGGTCGAGGCTGGATGTCGTCGCAGGCAGCCTGGCTCGAGCGTCCGAGGAAGCCAGACCATTGGTGATCGTTAGTTTGGGCGGTAACTTGTGCTTGCTCAAGGATGGATGGCCAACAAGTGTTCGACATTTTGATGAGCGATCTTGTGACGGTCTGCAAGAGAAAGAGGCATGGAATCGAGAAAGGCCCGAGCATCTTCGTTGCGGGCAAACGGATAGTCAACTGAGAAGATGAGTCGGTCGACGCCCACGATCATCGTTGCACATAGCAACGGAGGGATCGTAAAGTAACCCGATGTCGTGATGTAGAAGTTTTCGCAAAACGTCTGGCTGATTGAGCGCGTGAGCTCGGGAGTCACTCGCCCAAGCGTCGCCTCCGCCCTGGCAAGAGAAAATGGTACGTTTTCGCCCATGTGGCCGATGATGATCTGAAGGTGTGGGAACCGTTCGAACACGCCAGCCACGATAAGACGCAAGGCGTGCAGGCCGGTTTCCGCGTGCCACCCCCAACCACTAGTCGAGAGCACCTGTGCGACCTCAGGTTTGAGGTCGCTGTAATAGGCGGCAAACACCGCCGGTACTGGCGGGGTGGGATGCAGGTAGATCGGAACGCCGAGCTCCTCGGCTTTGGCGAAGGTGGGGTTGAGGGCCGGTGAGTCGCAGAACACTCCGTTGGCATGACCATGGATCATGGCACCTAAGAATCCGAGGTCCTTGACGGCTCGCTCGAGTTCGGCCGGGCAGGACTCTGGTTCGGGCGTTGCTAAGGCCGCAAATCCTCCAAAGCGATCGGGATGAGCAGCGATGATGGTAGCAAGCCTATCGTTCCACCTCCTAGCCTCTGAAGCATTTTGAGCATTGGGTGGTGTCGAGGCGAGTACTTGAAATGAGATGCCATTGCGATCCATATCGGCGATGCGTTGCTCTTCGACATCATCGAGGCGATCGCCAAGTTCGCCTGGGTATCTTGTCGATCCACCTCGTTCTGCCTCAAGGTCTCGTGGGGCGAAGTGCTCTTCGATGGCAATGATCCTCATCGGCTATCCCTCCATATCCATGTCTGAGAGATCCTACTGGTAGGGAGGGCTTGTCGATCACGAACGACCCGTGTGAGTGTCTAGACCGCGCAGCCCAACCATGGTCGCAGCGGGTGTGGCTGTGCGGATGGCGTTTGGCATGAAGGTGATCCCAGGCCGATGGTACGATCGCCACCTACTGGTCTCATGTGCGTAACGATTGCCCGGTGGCGTGGACCAACTGTAGTCGTGGCTTGCCAGTTGGTGTTCTCCAACAATGCCATGTCGTGGCTCAGGGGTATCGAATCAGGCAGGTAGTTTCGTGTACAGGAAGTTGGGAGGTCGCACACGCGTTGAGACCAAGCAGAGATAGGGTTTGTTCTCTACGGTGTCATCACCGCCGGTGGCTATCGCATATGCCCAACCGTCATTGATGGGGCAGGCGATCTTGTTCGCTACGTTGTTCGTTTAACCAGCTGTCGCGTAGTTCATGGTACAACCACGTCCGTCCACAGACCGTAAACCATGGCCGAGAGTCCGTCAAGTTCAGCGATGACATTCGTCTAGCATCTATCGCAATGGGGGATGAACTCGATCAGCGCTGCTCTGATGATGATCGAGATCGTGCCGTTTTGAAGTTGAGGGAGGCGTTGTCCGAGGGGCGTCTCGACCGATCGGAGTTTGGGGACCGCGTCGATGCAGTGCTTGTGGCACGAACCCATGGCGACTTACGTGTCGTGCTTGCTGATATCGATATCACGGGTGTTGGTGGCGCGAGCGTAGGCCTTGAGCGACCAATGCTGCCGGGACCAGGCGAGGCCATGACGTCGGGGACCAAGTTTGCCCTGTCCATCTTTGGCAGCCAATCGCTTGCCCCGCGTTCTACTAGAACAGTGGTTGTCGCGATTTTTGGTTCGTCGCTGGTTGATCTTTCAGGGTTATCTGTGACACAGCGCCGAAGGATCGTTGCAATTTCGCTTTTTGGTTCGACGAAAGTTGTGCTTGGTCCCGAACAGCGTGCACACCTTGGCGGCCTTGCAGTGTTGGGGTCGAAGCGGCTGAGCCGACGAGTACGCTCCAACGGTCCCATCACGGTTGAGGTCACAGGCTTAGCGTTGTTGGGCTCCGTCGCTGTTGTCGGTAGACGGCATTAGCGTCCCCTCTCAGAAACCCCCTCAATGAGATTTTTCAACCCGTACGCCTGGTGATCCTCGTTGGCATCTGCTCCAGGAGATGCCCGGTGATCAGAGATGAGGAAAAGTACCTTACAACAGAGGAGCCGACACCGAAGGTCGGTGGGCATCCGATCTTGCTCACATGACGCTCACACAAGGAGGAGCGAGAGCATCTCTTAGCCCTCATCTGTTACACAACGCCTCCACGGGCCAAGGTGGGCAGAGCCACGATCATCTTGGATGATCGCATGGTTGGCAGATGAAGGGACAAGAACCATCGCGATTGTGACAACACGCTCTCTATCGATTGCAAACAGGAGATGGGTGGAGGTGACGGTTCTCGTTGTTTGGGGTTCAGATGCTCCAAGATCTGGAGGCTTCAAGGACCCACCAAAGACGACGAGATCGCCAACACCCATCAACGCCCATCACCACGACCAATCCATTGGATTGATGAACGCATGAACACCATCACAGCCCTCGCCGGCGTGTGTTGGCGCGGAGGCTGAGCGGATGTGTAGGTCAACCTTTGGATTGGATCCTGGTTGAGACCTCCACGGTATCTGATGACCGAGGAGTTCATGCGAATGGGTCACAAGGCATTGCTGGCATCTATCTGTGTCCCCTGGAAGCGCACCATCGTCCTCTCGTGTCGACCCAGGTGCAGGCCCCCAATCGTACCCAGTCCATGCTCTATTTCCAGGGGTTCTCTTGCGTCAAAGGTGCGGGCACAAGCGTGGGCGGCATCAGCAACTATCACGTGCGCTCTCGATATCGCATCAGGCAAGGTCTTACCGGCGGTTGCCCAAGAGGGCCATCGGGTTCAATTTAGCTCTTAGAGTTCATCGACAAGATGAGTACCCAAAGAGCCTCCAAGTCCATCTTGTCCCCATTGATGACGCAAAGCTCCAACAATCCGTCCAGGTGCAAACCTTGCCCCGTGCACCCCCGCGATGTACCCTACTTCACGCCCGCGTCCTGAGATGTTCCAAGCCAAGTGTTGGTTCCAAGCCCTTACCACCGGGTACCTATAGCGCAGGTTCATCCCCGCATGAGCGAACTCAACAGCGTGATTACTAAGTGGGTCAAAGCCCAGAACGAACACCCCAAGCCCCTCATCTGGACCAAGAGTGCCGACGAGACTCTCGCCGCTGTGGAGAGATAGCTGGGCCCAATAGGTACGAATGGAACTTCTGAGTAGGCACGCTAGCAGACGAGCGGTCGTATCACGAGGAAACTATCCCGCCTCCAGCTGAAGCAGGACACGTTTGGCACTCAATCCTCCGGCGTACCCGGTTAGGTCTCCGTTGGCTCCAATCACCCGATGACAGGGAACGATAATAGCGATCGGATTACGACCGTTAGCCATCCCCACAGCCCGCGCTGCGGCTGGCTGGCCGATACTGTGGGCGATCTCGCCATAGGAGCGGGTCTCGCCGTATGGGATCTCGCGCAGGGCATCCCATACCCGACACTGGAAGTTGGTGCCAGTAGGTGCCAGTGCAACATCAAAGTCGGTTGGCTCGCCTCGGAAGTACGCCTCGAGTTGAGCGACCACGTGAGGAAAGGCATCAGCATCCTTTACCCACTGGTTCCGAGATGCTGGTGGATGGGCCGCATTCTCCATCACCAGATTGGTAATGCACTCTCTTAGTCCAGCAAGTGTGATGAGGCCGACTGGACTATCGAGAGTTCGATACCGGATCACTTGCATGTTGCCTCTCCCTGTGGCCAACGGTTGATCGGATGATCCTGGGTGGCCCATAAATATTGCACAGCATAGGACCGCCATGGCTGCCACCGTCGACTGTGAGCCACCAGTGCCGCAGGACTCACAGGCAGGTCAAGCGCCGCAGCACCCTTCACCACGCCCATATCGGTAGCCGGAAACGCATCTGGATCGCCAAGCGCTCGCATAGCGATGAGCTCAACCGACCACGGGCCGATACCAGGCAGTTCCGCTAGGTGGTGACGGGCACGCCTACTGTCTGCGCCAGCATCAAGCTCAACCGAACCATCGGCCAGCGCGCCGACCAAGGCCACTAGTGCTGTCCGTCGCGCCCTCGGCATCGCCAGTGCCTCTGGATCAAGATTCTGTAATGCCTGAGGTGACGGGAATACTCGACTCAACCCACCGTCCGGATCATCGATCGGGGTACCGTGTTGTGCTACTAGGCGGGAAGCATGGGTACGCGCTGCCTTGGTTGATACCTGTTGACCGAGTACAACCCGAACTGCCATCTCTGCTCCGTCTACGGTGCGCGGAATTCGACGGCCTGGCGAATGAGCCACCACGCGGGAAAGCGCCGGATCGTTGGACAGGGCAGCAGTGAACGCCTCGGGATCGGAGTCTAGGTCGAGGAGCCGGCGGCACCTTGCTATAGCAGTGGGGACATCACGCAGGTCCTGAAGGACCAGCCGGCATGACACGTGGTCACTGAGTGGCCGAAGCGAGACGATCCCGTTGGCGTTGGGTAGCCGGAGCGTACGTCGATAGGCACCAGCACGGACCTCCTCATATCCAGGTACACCGGTAGCTGCCAGGTGACCAAAGAGGCTCTCGGGCGCCAACGGCGAACGGAACGAAAGGCGGAAGGTCAAACTGCCGGGAGTCGTGGAATCAATCGTCGGTCTCGGCGTGCCACGACCGGTGGCTCGCACACGCAATTCGGTTGGCGTGCAAGCAAAGACCGAGCGCACGGTGTCGTTGAATTGGCGGACGCTCGAGAATCCAGCTGCGAACGCGACATCGGAATAGGTCATGGTGGTCGTCTCGATGAGAAGCCGCGCAGTCTGAGCTCTGTTGGCCCGGGCGAGGGCAAGCGGCCCAGCACCGACCTCAGCCATGAGGTGCCGTTCCAACTGGCGGGCGCTGTAGCCGACGCGGGACGCCAGCCCGGCCACGCCCTCGCGATCGACCACGCCGTCTGCGATCAACCGCATTGCCCTGGCGACCAGATCCTGACGAGTATCCCATTCGGGTGAGCCAGGTGACGCATCGGGTCGACAGCGCTTGCAGGCGCGGAACCCCGCCTGCTGTGCTGCTGCGGCAGTCGGATAAAATGCTAAGTTCCGAGCCAAAGGCGATCGAGCTGGACAGCTCGGCCGACAGTAGATCCCAGTGGTGATTACCGCAGTTACAAACCAGCCGTCAAAGCGGGCATCCTTGGACTGGATAACCCCAAAGCACCAATCAAAATCCTCGTGCATAACACGACCATAGCAGCCCCAACACCTCTTGACTGGCAAGATTCCGACACAGCAGTGACATCATATCACTCCCACTCGGTGCAGACGAATCGACTCTTATGATCTCGGGGTTGACGAGGCTATATCCTCCCATCCCCTGTCTATTTGGGTTCAGGTTTCAGTCTGAGTACAGCTCAGATGTCATCCCCCCCAGACTATCGGAGAACCCCATGGGAGTTGACATCAACTGACCTAAAACAAGCGAAGAGAGGCGGTCCTGCGCTCGGGGGGAACTGTCGTGGTGTCAGAGGGGACCTATCGAAGGCAGAATCGGGCTCTTAAGACGTTGAGATGGGCTACCAGGGGTAGATCGTGGTGTGCTGACGACCCTGGAGGGCATCTTCAGCTTGGCTACGTCGTTCTCGGGCATGACCTTGCCAGAGGCCCAGCGCAGGGAAAAACTGTTGCTATTCAAGGGGTGGCGTCGAGGCGGAAGAGCAACACTAGCCATTGGTTCCAGGCGAGGATACGCCAGAGGACCTGGCGAGCACCCTTCACGATCTGGCAGGGGATCTCGATAAAGGCCTGGCGGAAGGTGTAAAACTCCATCCCCAACATGAGCCGACGCTCACCATTGTGCTTGTTGTCCCAACGAGGCGAGATTGGTATAAGTAAGGGACACCAGGCCTTCAGTGTCCAGGCGAGTGACGTCATCAACAAGTAGGTCCAGTTGGCAGGTGTTGACCGAAGCGTGAAACGCACGCACCTCCCTCTTTAGCTGGGCGTGCAGATTATCTTGGTCACAGCGCTGGTGAGCCTTGGCGACGACCTCGCCTGGGGTCATCTTCTGATCATTGGTTATGTAGAACAGGTAACGGTACTCGTCAAAGAGTACGTTGTCTCGCCGCTCAACCGAGATGTTCTTGCGCACTACGACGACCCGTTGGTCATTCGTACTGGCGACATTGCGGTAGGAGAACTCGGAGACCTCCGCTGAGTACTGACGTAGCTTCTTGTAGTTACGCTCTCTCACCAGGGCTCCGCGGTCGCTTCGATCACCTCCTGGCCGGGGTCCTCGGTCGTTGTTGAACGGCGCTATCGCCGATGCCGGTGAGGAGCTATCGCAGGATTCGTTCGCTATGAGGCGTTCCGTATAGATGAGTTGGTTTCCTTTGGCATTGAGCCATGGCGTCGTCACGGCCAGCACCGATTAGCCACGAGTAGTTGTTGGAGTACTGGGGCTGCTATGCTGAGAAAACGCGAAGGATGGAGTTGAAATAAGGCCATGCCAGCGAGGACGTTAGCAAAGGGAATTGTCTATTCGATAGGGTTACTGGGTTTGACCCTGCTGCCCACAGTTCCCGGTGTGCTTACCAGCGCCTCCAAGGCTACCCTCCAGACTCAGGCAGACCAACTGAGTCGCCAGATCGCGGTGCAATCAACTCAGATTCGAACAATCGCGGTGCAGGCGGCTTCGGCCAGGCAACAGGTGCTCATCGATCGCACCAACCTCACGAGGGTTACCGCCGAGCTTGCACAGGCTCGTACGCACCTAGTGAGTGAGAAACAGCTTCTGGTGCGCTACGCGGTCGCCAAGTTTACTGATGCACCCGGGTCGAGCTCGGTAATCTCGACACTGAACACCAATCAAAATAATGTTGCAGCACAGAGTGCCTATGAAAGTGTTGCTAGTGGATACATCGTCAACATCATCACGGGATACCGGCGCGATCAACAGGTGGTCACGACGCTAGTCAACGCTGCTGCTCACGCCCTAGCTTCGGCATCGCAAGCACAACAGAGGCTTTCGCAGGAGTTGGCGTCGTTACAGGTAGCTATCACCAACGAGCAGTCCTCACTCTCGTCCATGCATGGTCAGATCGCTCAACTTGTGCAACAACAGCTGGCTCAACAAGCAGCCCAACAGGCCGCCCAGCAACAAGCTCGAGCTCAGGCCGCCCAACAACAAGCAGCCCAACAGGCCGCCCAGCAACAAGCTCGAGCTCAGGCCGCCCAGCAACAAGCTCTAGCCCAACAGGCCCCACCAACGTCCTCACAAGGAGCACCAAGTGCGAGCGGTGTGGCTGCCGCGGTTTCGACAGGTGGGGCTGCTGGACAGTGGGGAGGTACGCCAGCACCCCCGTCGCCGCAGGCTTTTAGTGCTCTGCGTAATTGTGAAGCAGGTGGGAATTACCAGGAGAACACCGGCAACGGTTACTACGGTGCCTACCAGTTTTCTGCTGCTACCTGGGCGGGTCTAGGTTTCAGCGGCCTCCCCTCAAGCGCGAGTCCCGCCACACAAAATCGGGCTGCCCAAATTGAACAGCAACAGGGTGGGTGGTCGGCATGGCCTGAATGCTCGCTGATCCTCGGCCTCGGATGATCGACGGTTTTCGCTCCTTGTCACGTTCGGCTACACGCGCGCTGGACTGCTCATGGCGGTCGCTCGAGCATTGCGTTGCGATTGGTGATGGCAACCCAGCATCGACAACTGATCGCAGCGTCTGGGCCTTGTGGCTATTAAGTTGACAGCCAAGGAAGGTCCAAGATAGGATTTTGACAAGGGGTGATGGAGTCCACCTTGCACTGCCCTTGTGGCTAATGACTCCTCTGCGGAACAGGGTCCTGTCGGGTTGTCCGGCAAGGACTGTCGAGACGGAGGAGTGACAGCGCTGTGAGCGATGTGGTGTTGCAGGTCTGCCAAGTGCTAACCATAGTCCTGTTGTCCCCGTTGATTCACGGGTTCATTGTCTTCGCTGAGGAGCGCGTGCAAGGGAATCGGGGGCCCTCTATCCTGCAGCCGTATCGAGACCTTTGGAAGTTGTTCCATAAAGAGCAGCTTGTGCCGACCTCGGCATCGTTCCTGTTTTGGCTCACCCCGGTCGTTGCCTTCGTCGCCATGATGATCGTTCCTATGTTGATCCCTGTGTTGACGAACTTTCCCTTACCATTGTCGAACATCGGGGACATCCTCGGCGGCGGGCTTATCTTGACGTTGGCAGCCTTTTTTCTGAGTCTGGCTGGGCTTGACACCGGCCATCCATACGGAGGGGTGGGGAGTTCTCGGGAGTCGATCCTTGCTATCTTGGCAGAGCCCAGCCTCATCATGGTGTTCATTGGGATTACCTTGCTGGCGGAGTCGATGCTTCCGTTCGTTGTCAATCATCTGCTCGTTGGCAGTCTTGCAACCTATCTCAGTCCGGCTCATCTGTTCTTCGTCGCTGCCTTCTTGATTCTCCTCACGGTGGAGACCGAGCGACTTCCGATCCACTCGTCAATCCACTACGAGGTCTACATGATTGGCGAGGCCAGGATCCTGGAGTACTCGGGGCCGATGCTCGGTTTGATCCGCTGGTCGTCGTGGATGAAGCAAGCCATCCTGTACACCATCTTCCTTAATGTGCTTGCCGTTCCGTGGGGACTCTCGTCTACTGGATCGGTTCCGAGTGTTGCCATGAGCGTAATCGTGCTTTTGGGCAAGTGGCTGATCGTCGCGTGCATCATGGTTGTCGTCGAGACGGCACAGTCGCGGCTCCGTTTCTTCCGGTATCAAGAGCCCCTGGCGCTCGCACTCATTCTGGCGGTGCTCGCAGTCGTGGCGCGACAGGTTCTGTGAGGTTGATTCCATGTCGATGATTACACAACATCCAATCGTGGTGGCGGTATTGAGTTTGGCGCTGTTCGTCGTGTTGATCCTGAGTTTTGTGATTCTCGGGTCGCATTGGGTCCGTAACCATGTCTATGCCTTTGCCCTGCAGTCGTGGGTCATCGGTTTGATCTCAGTGATCGTCGCCATCTGGGGACATTTCCCGCTTTCCTATGGGATCGCAGCGCTCACGATCGTTGTGCGCGGCATCTTGATTCCCTTCTTTGTCGTGCGCATTCTCGATCGGACGGGAGTTGGCCGCGAGTCTGCACCGATTTTGCGCTCAAGCTCGGCAGTAGTGGTTGGTGGCGTGTTGGTGATCTTTGCTTTCGTGATCGCGGAAGAGGTTGCCCACCAGCTTGTTTCGCTCCCTGCCGTCGCGGTGTTGGCGCTGACGGTGTTGCTCGCCGTCGACTTCATCGCGTTTTTGATGTTGTGCCTTCGCACCGAGGCTTTGGCGAGCCTGTTGGGGCTGTTGATGATCGAGAACGGTATCCTCGCTGGTTCACAGATCCTCGTACCGGGTATGCCGTTTTTGTTAGAGATTGTGATTCTGTTCGATCTGTTGATCATCGTCGCGACCTATGCGGTGTTGGCGCCATCCTTGCGCGCTCGGACCGGTGGAACGGACGTGCGAGCGTTGCGGGAGCTTACCGGATGATTTTGACCCTTATCTTTATCATGCTGGTGGTGACGGCAGCCGCAGCGCTTGTCTCACTCGGCGCGCCACGGATTGTGCTGGCCGAGTGGGCGAACCAGATCGCCTCGATTGTCGATCTGGGGCTCATCTTCTGGATCCTGTTTCTTGTCCCAAGCCATGGTGTCGTCGGCGTCGACTCGTTGCTGATTATCGATCCATTCGCAGTCTGGGTACTGGTGTGTGTCTGTCTGGTGTACCTCTTTGCCACGGTCTATGCGCGGGGTTATCTTCGGGAACAAAACCGCTCAACACGTTCGCTGCGCCGCTTCTATGCCCTCTTTGCCTGCTTCGCCCTCGTTATGCTACTGTCGCCGATTCAAAACAACCCTGGGCTCTATTGGATCGCGATCGATTTGACCACGCTGGTCAGTGCCGTACTCGTAGGGTTGGAACCGCATCGACGCGCGACAGAGGCGGCGTGGAAGTATCTGGTTGTCGTCGCCGTCGGTCTCTCGCTGGCGCTCATCGGGACGGTGTTGTTCTACTTTGCCGGTACGTTCACCGAGGGGCCGCAGTACCCGATGACCTGGCAGAGTTTTACCAAGTTTGCCCCACATGCGGATCCATCACTGTTGCTGATGGCCTTCCTGTTGGTCATGGTTGGTTATGGTACGAAGGCTGGGCTTGCCCCGATGCATACCTGGCTGCCCGATGCCCATAGCGAGGGTCCAACACCGGTGTCGGCGATGCTCTCTGGAGGAGTGCTCAACTGTGCGATGCTCGGTATCGTTCGTTTCCTTGGCATCATGCGCACGACGACAATGGGCGTTTATGCTGGCACAGGACTTGTGATCCTCGGGGTCGCGAGTCTGGTGGTGGCCGCCCTCTTTATCACTCGCCAACGAGGTATCAAGCGGCTAGCAGCTTACTCGAGTGTCGAACACATGGGGATTATCGCGCTCGGATTCGGATTCGGTGGGGTCCTCGGTACCGTCGGTGCTCTCTATCAGATGCTGAACCATTCGCTGACCAAGTCGGCGGTGTTCTTCGGTGCTGGCAACGCGATCGAAGCATTTGGGAGTCGCCAGATCGCCGATATCCGTCGGGTGGCCGATTGGTTCCCGGTGATGGGCGCGACCTGGCTCGCTGGGGCCTTTGCAATCACCGGTGCGCCGCCATTTGCGCTGTTTTTGAGCGAGTTGACGATTATGCGCGGCGGCCTGGCCGGACCGAACGCCTGGGCTGTTGGTGTCATGGCTGTTGCCCTGATTGTGATCTTCGTCGGCTTTATGACTCATTTCCGTCGAATGTACTTTACTGGAGCACGCCCACCCGCCACCAAGCACAAGCCCAAGGGGCCCATCCCGATCACGTCGGTGGCGCCGATGGTGGTCGCCCTCGTCGTCGTGTTGGGTCTCGGTATCTGGTGGCCGCATCCACTTTGGATTTTCTTTACCCATATCGCAGCAGTTGTGGGAGGTCGATGATGCGACCCTGTGAAGAGTATATTGTTGACGATCCGGGACAGCTTGGAGACATCCTTGCCCAGCTTGCGGCTGATCCAAGTGCGCCGCCACGGACCTACAATCGGCTCCAAGGGATCTGGGCGAGGCAGGTTGGGGACGACATCGAGCTCAGTTATCTGGCGAGTGCGGCCATTGGTGAGCCGTTTCGTCTCTGGCGCTGCCGGGTTAGCCCCGGGACCGAGGTGCCTTCGCTGTCGCCGATTGTTGCACTGGCTGGCTCTTACGAACGTGAGGTACGCGATCTCTATGGTATTGACTTTGCTGGAGCCCTTGATCGGCGGAGTCTGATCTTCCACCATGCCAAAGCGAGGGGCGCTCCTTCACAAGACCAACAGGTCCCAATAGCACCGTCGGCACCGACCATCGTCGAGAGTCCGGACCTTCAGCTGTTGCGCTTTGGCCCGGTGCGTGCCGATGTTGTTGAGTCTGCAAGGTTTGCCTTCAGTTACGCCGGTGAGGGGATTGTCCATCTTGAGACGCAGTTTTTCTATAAGTATCGCGGCATGGAGAAGCGCTTTGAGGGGGCGACACCGACGATGGGGTCGATCCTTGCCGAGCGGGTCTCGGGGGTCGATAGTGTCGCCCACGCCTTTGCCTTCGCGTTGGCATGTGAACGCGCTGTTGGTATAGAGGTGCCTGAGCGGGCCCAACAGCTGCGGGTGTTGTTGGCGGAGCTAGAACGCATCTATAACCACCTTCACTACTTCGGTCTCCTCGCAAAACTTACCACCTTAAAGGTCGGGGAAGCCGAAGGTCATTATCTCGAGGAGCTGGCCAAACAGACCAACGCCTCGTTAACCGACAGCAGGTTTCTGCGTGGTTTGATCACCCCAGGGGGGCTCCGGAAGGATCTCGATGTCAGTGCTCTTGAACCAATGCTTATGGATCTCGAAGAGCGAGTCCAGGGTTATCTCGGTACGCTCAACGGAACGCGAAGTTACCTGGATCGGATCGAGACCACCGGGGTCCTTGAGACCCACGTAGCGCTCGCCCAAGGGGCCACCGGCCCCATCGAGCGCGCTAGCGGACTCGATCGTGATCTACGACGTGATCATCCCTATGGTGGTTACGATCGCTACCAGTTCGTTGTGCCTGACGCAAGTGCCGGTGACGCGCGTGCTCGAGCGCTCATCCGAGAGGAGGAGTTGTTTGCATCGTTTGCCATTGTTCAACAGATCCTCAAACGTCTTGACCATGGTCCGATTCAGGTACCGTTTGAGGCCGCAAGCCTCACTGGTGAGGCCGAGGGCCTCGGATGGGTGGAGGGGACTCGAGGTACGTTGATCTACGCCGTCTATCTCGAAGACGGTCGCCTCACGAGGGTCAAAATAAAGGAGCCCTCCTTCTCGAATTGGCGAGTCTTCCCCTACACCGTGGATGGAACCAACATGATGGATTACGCCATCAACGAGGCCAGCTTTGGTCTTTCGTTGGCAGGAAACGATCGTTAGGAGGTTGGACTGATGCCGCTATGGACCTATCGAGGACTCAAAGGTGGAATCAAGACAGCACCTTGGCCGATTGCAGCCCTGACGACGATACCAGGGCTGCCTGAACCGACAGTCGAGTCTTGTCCCCCAGGTTGCGAGCAGTGCGCCAAGAGTTGTCCCACCTCAGCCATTACTGTCGATCAGCAACTCACACTCGATCAGGGTGCCTGCGTCGGATGTAACCTCTGCATCGAAGTGTGCCCATCGAGTGTATTGGTTGCGCCACCACGCTTGGCCCGAGCAGTAGAGAACCGAGACGACTTGCGGCGTCGTGGCGGCGTCGAGCCGGGTCAACCCAGGTTACATCCCAAAGGCGATGCCCGTCGGTTACGCAAGAGCCTCTTTGTCCGTCATGTTGACGCTGGTTCCTGTAATGGCTGCGAGTCTGAGATCGGGGCGCTAGATAATATCTATTACAACCTCCATCGCTTTGGTATCTTCTTTACGCCGTCACCTCGTTTTGCCGACGTACTGCTTGTGACCGGGCCGGTGACCAACCCGATGTACGAGCCGCTGTTAGCGACATATGAGGCGATGCCAAAGCCAAACTACGTGGTGGCGACCGGTGTGTGCGCGATCTCTGGCGGGACCAATGGTGGTGGTGATCACGCGCGACAAGGACTCCACGGGCTCCTACCGGTGGACCTCTGGGTGCCGGGGTGTCCGCCACATCCAGCGGTGATCATTGATGCCCTTTTGGGGCTCATGGGGCGTGAGCGATGAGCCAAGGCCAGCTTGCAGCCCTAGGGATGGGCATCGCGGCCACACTCTATGTTCTGGTCATCGCCGCGAACTTCCTACGCCGGCTCAAAGTGATGACACGGCTGGCACGAGCCGGGCTCATCGTGGCAACGCTCGTCGGCTTCATTGCCGACATCGTCGGGTTGCCGGCGGGCACAAGCAAGGTTTCCATCTTCGTCGTTGGCAATCAGTTGGTGACGTGGCGGATGGCTCCTGGGGCCTTGTGGATACTCGTGCCGGCGTGGTTGGCCGTATTGCTTGCGGTCTGGGTCTGTCGCGAGGTTGGGACGTGGTGGTCGCTCGGTGCTGCGCTCGCTATTCTCGGGGTCCTTGGGCTCAGTGGCTTCAACAACGGTGCGTCCATGATTTTCGGTTGGGAACTCATGAGCCTTGGTGGCGCCGTGATGCTTGTCTCTAACCGACCTGATGGTGTGGGCTCCAAGTCAACGCTGTCGATGATTGCTCTCTTGGAGGTGGGGAGCGTGGCCTTGATTGTGGGGGTAGGGCTGCTCGGCCCTCACCTCAGTTTTGGGAGCTTTCGCGCCGACTGGGCCATACGTCCTGAGGTGATCTCTGGCCTGATTGGCATCCTGTTTCTCGTGGGCTTTGGGGCCAAGCTCGGTATCATTCCGTTGTACTCATGGTTCGCGGATGCCTATGGGGTGGCAGACGGCCCGACAGCGGCGATCCTGTCGTCGCTGGTTTTGAACACCGCCTATTTTGCTTTAGGCCGCGCGTTGTTACAGTGGCTACCTGCCCACGGACCGTCGACGCTCTTCGTTGGGATCGTGGTCGCCACGGCCGGGATGTTATCGGCGATCGTGGCTGTTTTGTACGCGTTCCAACAACATGATTGGCGTCGGCTGCTCGCGCTGTCAGGTGCCGAAAACGCGGGTATCGCTGTCGCGGCACTGGGTGCTGCTCTCATCTTTCAGTCAGGAGGCCAGGTGGAGCTGGCAGGCTTGTGTTGGATCATCGGCATCTTGCATCTCATGGGCCATAGCCTGGCCAAGGCCGCCCTCTTTCTTGCTGCCAAGGTGAAGGCTGATCGTGATGCGAGCTATCGGATCGAGCAGACCGGGGTTGCCCACGAGTATCCGGCTACGGTCGGTATCGGCGCTCTGATCGCATCCATGAGCCTTTCGGCCATGCCGCCAGCGATGGGATTTGTCACTGAGTGGTTACTGTTCGAGGCGCTCTTTCATGACTTTGAGATCACCTCACTCGCTGGGCGGACCACCTTAATTTTGGTTGGAGCCGGTCTCGCCCTCTCGGCCGCCCTCTCGCTCGCCACCTTCGTCAAACTCTATGGGGTCGGACTCCTTGGAGGTCGCCGCCGAGGTCGACCGGTTGCGCTTGCAAGTCGGCTCACGGTGCTGGTACTGGGAGTAGCGAACCTTGCGATGGCGCTGAGTTTGGTCTTCTTTGAGCCGTTCATGCGCAAGGCTGACTGGCCGGACCCCCAAAGCGCAAGGGCGTTGATCGACGGACTCCTGATCGTGCCACTCTCGTCGAGTTTTGCCTTCATCTCTCCGGTGAAGTTCGTTATCGTTGGGGTGTTGTTTGCACTGGTGCCGATCTTCTTGATTGTGAGGCGCTTTGCTCCTCGCCGCGTTGCGCCGTGGAGTGGCGGTGAGCCTGTAGACCTTGCGGCGAGCGCAACCACTGGATTTAGCTTCTCGAATCCGTTACGAACGGTGTATTCGTTCCTCTATCGACCGATTACCCAGACGCAGCGGAGCTATCGCGATCAGGGATATGTGTTGGATCGGGTGACCTACGAGGCACGCGAGGCGCCGATCTTTGGAGCCGGTCTCATCGAGTTGTTGCGTCGGGGTGTCAAGCAGCTCGCACGATGGATGGCACCGTTGCAGAGTGGGCAGCTCAACGCCTACCTGAGTTATCTGTTGATCCTCTTCGTCATCGCCGTGCTTGCCATCTTCATCCACTGAACCTAGGTACCGGGACCTATTGATGCACCTTGCCTGCACAACCATGGCTCGCCAAATTTTTCGAGTTGACCGACTCACTGGACGACCCGTGATGGGTTCTTCGTGACACCAGGGAACCGCGCATCGGATCCATCTGTCTGACGGTCGGTGCGTCTAGGATAATCGATGTTATGTATTGCCCGACCTGTCGACACCGGATGTGCCAGCCATGCTCGCGGGTTCGACCCCGGTCTTGTCGGTGAACACATCGCTTGCCAAGCGAGTCTTAATCGCCGGTACTGGATCCAATGTAGGCAAGTCTATGATCGTCACTGGCTTGATGCGCTGGTGCTATCAACGTGGCATCGCGGCCGCACCCTTCAAGGGCCAGAATATGGCGCTCAACTCCGCCGTCGCGGTCGATGGTGGGGAGGTTGCGAGAGCCCAAGCCGTGCAGGCTCGCGCTGGTGGGGTTCGGGTGGAGGTTGCGATGAACCCCGTGTTGATCAAGCCAACCGGGCGTGAGCGATCCCAGCTCATCGTCAAGGGACGGCCCATCGGTGAGATCGCGAGTGGTGGGTGGATCGCCGCCAAACGCGGACTGCTTGACACCGTTGTTGGTGCCTTCGAGGAGTTAGCCGAGCGCTATCAGATCATCATCGCCGAGGGGGCCGGTTCGGCTGGCGAGATTAACCTGCTCCCCGGCGACCTTGCAAACCTTCGATTGGCTAAGGCCCTCAACATGGGGACCGTTCTCGTTGGGGATCTGGAGCCGGGTGGTGTCTTCGCATCGATTTATGGTCACTATCTGCTCGTCAGCGAGGAGTATCGCCCGCTTTTTCGCGGTTTTATTCTTAATCGTGTCCGAGGTGATGGCAAGATCCTCGACAGAGGCATCGAGGAGTTGACGCGACGTCTTGGCACCGAGTGGTTTGGCAATGTCCCGCTGATCGATGGCTTCCTGCCCGGCGAAGACGCCCTCAATCTTGGGGCAACCGCGACGAGCTACGCCTCCGTGTCCCAGATGCGTGGACAAGACTATGACAGGATTCAGGTGCGTGTGGTGGAGTTGCCCTACCTTGCGAACTACACGGACTTTGACCCGCTCATTGTTGAACCAGCAATCGACCTACGGTTTGTTACTCGACCAGATGAACTCATGGATGCTGATCTGGTAATCTTGCCGGGCACAAAGGCCACCGTGGTCGCCCTGAACTGGCTACGCCATTCTGGCATCGCCAGGCGTCTCGTGGAGCTTACCGACGTTGGCGTCTGGTTGCTCGGCATTTGTGGTGGTTATCAGATGCTGGTCGAGGAGATCGACGATGAGGTAGAGTCAGGCGTTGGTCGCGTCGCGGGGCTCGGTCTCCTGGGTGGCGGCGTTGTCTTTGGTGCTGACAAGGCGTTGGCCAATGTCACTGGGTCATCGCCTGGCTTTGGCGATGCCGGCGTCCGTGGATACCAGATTCATCACGGAGTCGTCAAGACGACCGAGGGGCCGTTGTTCATGCTCGGTGGGGTCGATGGGGACGTTGCTCAACGTTCGCCGTTGGTTGCCGAGGGTGCGTGTCGTGGTGGCCAGGTCTTTGGAACGAGTGTCCATGGTCTCTTCGATCAGGATGAGTTTCGTCGTTCGTTCTTTGCGAGGTTGGCTCACGCACGGCAGCGAACCTTTGTCAGTACGCTGTGTTTTGACCAGTTTATCGACGATAGCCTGGACAACCTCGCCGATGTTCTTGACAGCCATCTCGACGTCGCTCATCTCCTCGGTCTCGACTGACCTGGCTACTAGCCTGGATCCAATAGCTGGCTGGAAGGAAGCGTGTGAGCAAGTTTGTCTATCTGACCAATGCGGACACCGAGGTTTTGGCGCTCCGGAGCGCCTGGGAGGAGTTGCCTGACGACTTCGGGCTGACGGTCCGCCAGATCGATACGGTTACGGGGATCGATGACCTTCTCGATGAGGCCCGTATCGTGGTGATACGACTGCTTGGTGGGGTGGGCGCGAGCCGTTGGTTCGGGCCCTTGGCCGATGCATGTCGGAGTCGAGGCATCCCGTTGGTCAGCTATCCGGGCGACAATGGGTTCGATGCCGAGATGATGGCGGCGGCTACCGTGACGGCCGGCATCTGGGAAGAGGGGTTTCGCTATCTCGTTGAGGGTGGCGTTCCCAATCTCACTAACTTCGTTTGCTTTCTCTCTGATACCGTCACCAGGACCGGATACGGGTTTGCACCGGTCGAGACGTTGGCGGCCTTCGGTCGCCTGATCAGCGAGACCACCCCGGACGCCCGCGGTCGAGTAGCGGTCATCATCTATCGCGCACATGTCATCTCGGGGAATCTCTCGTTTGTACGAGATTTCGTCGCGTTGGCCCGTCAGCACCAGCTCGCCATCGATGTCTTTTACACCTATTCGTTGCGGGTTGGCGACGATGAACCATCGGTCATCGATCTGATCGCCGAGACGGCGCCCGACGTTGTCGTGGCGACGGTGTTGGCCGGGGGACACGCCGACGCGTTGGCTTGGGAGACTGGTCAGCTGGCATCGCTCGGCGTGCCCGTTCTTCAGGCGCTGATCGCTACGACTCCGAGGGCAACCTGGAGCGAGAGCCAGGCGGGCCTGCGACCGATCGATGTCGCGATGAACGTCGCGATGCCAGAGTTCGACGGGCGTATTATCACCGTCCCGATCGCCTTCAAAGAGCTAATCGATGATGACGAGGACTTTGGCGCCACGATTAGCGCGTATCGACTCGATCCCGAACGTAGTCAGCGTCTGATCGGCTATGTGCATCGTCTGCTTCGACTCCGGAGGAAGGCGAACGCCGACAAGCGCATCGCGGTCGTGCTCTCTGCCTATCCTACGAAGCGTTCCCGTTTGGGCAACGCCGTTGGTCTCGACACGCCCCAGAGCCTGATGGTGCTCGCGGAGCGAATGCGCAGGGAGGGCTACGTCATTGAAGGCCTGCCGCCTGATGCCAACGAGTTGATGGCACGGCTTGGCGATCTGATCGACTACGAACATCCTTCGGTTCGAGCCAGCCAAGGTATCGGTCTCGATGTCGAGCACTACTGTGCATGGTTTGCGACCCTCCCTGAGGAGTTGCGCGTGGCGGTGATGCAACATTGGGGTCCTCCTCCGGGCGAGATCTACACGCGCGATGGTTCATTGATCTTCCCGGCGCTCCAGTTTGGGAACCTGACGGTGGCGATTCAGCCTCCCCGAGGATACGGTGAGAACCCGATCGCAATTTACCATTCGCCAGAACTTCCACCGACCCATCACTACCTGGCGTTTTATCACTGGCTGACGACAATCGCCGACGTTGATGCACTCTGTCATCTTGGCAAACACGGGACGGCTGAATGGCTGCCTGGCAAGTCGGTTGGCATGGGTCCAACCTGCTATCCGGACACGGTGCTTGGCGAGCTACCCGTGATTTATCCGTTCGTTATCAACGACCCTGGCGAGGGCACACAGGCAAAACGCCGTACCCATGCGGTTCTGATTGGGCACCTTGTGCCGCCGATGACGCGCGCAGAGAGCTACGGAGAGCTCGCTCGCTTGGAGATGCTGATGGATGAGCATCAGCGCATCAGTGCGTTGGATCCGAGTAAATTGCCAGCGATTCGGGCTGAAATTTGGGAACTCATCGAGGCGGCTCGTTTGCATGAAGATATGGGTGTCACCGATGCCCCCAGCGTTGACCAGGATCTCTTCGATGACTTTTTGCTCCATGTCGATGGCTATCTCTGCGAGCTCAAGGATTCGTTGATCCGAGGAGGTCTTCACATCCTTGGGTCTCCTCCAATGGGTCAGGCGCTGATCGATATGTTGGTGGCCATCACGCGAGTGCCACAACTGGATGCGCCCGCACTTCGTCCGCTGCTTGCGGGTGGCCATGAGCATCTCACCCGACTGGAGGTCGACGAGGACGATGAGCGCGCGACCGAGCTTTTATGGGCCTACGCTGATCATGAATTTGCGATTGAAGCCTTCGATGACCCGACGTTGTGTCGTTCGCTTGGCCTTGCTTACCCCCTCGAGGATCCGCTACACGCAGTCTTAGCCTGGATCGGCTCGGTCTTGGTGCCGAACCTGTTGGCTACCACCGGTGAAGTAGATGCCTTGATCGGGGCGCTAGCGGGTCGCGCGGTCCCCTCTGGTCCATCTGGTGCCCCAACCCGTGGCATGGCACACGCGCTCCCTACGGGACGTAATTTTTACTCGGTGGATCCTCGATCGCTGCCGACCCAGATCTCCTTCTTCACCGGGCGACGTCTTGGGGACGCCATGATCGAACGTTTTCGAGACGAACACCAGGGTCGGTATCCGCGCAACATCGGTATCGTCCTCTGGGGCACTGCCGCCATGAGGACAGGTGGAGACGACGTCTCGACCGTCCTCGCGTTACTTGGGATTCAGCCTGTTTGGGATCCGATCTCCAATCGGATCGTGACCCTTGAGCTAATCCCACTCTCGGAACTAGGCCGACCGCGGGTCGATGTGACCTGTCGTATCTCTGGCTTCTTTCGTGACGCCTTTCCCTCTGCCATCGATCTCTTGGATGAGGCCTTCGAACTGGTCGCAAAGGAGACGGGAGAGGGGTCGATGAACCCGGTTGCCGAGGCCGGAGCGGTCGAACGCATCTTTGGTCCATCGCCGCGATCGTATGGATCGGGTATCTTGCCCCTGTTGGAGAGCCGCTCGTGGCAGGACGAGAAGGATCTCTCCGAGGTCTACCTCACCTGGAGCGGTTTTAGCTATTCGAGGAGTGGTTATGGGGTGCCGAATCGTGGGGCGCTTGAGGCTCGACTTGGGGCGCTCGAAGTGGCCTATAAGGTCCAGGACAATCGTGAACACGACATCTTCGACTCGGACGACTATCTACAGGAGCACGGAGGCATGATCGCGGCGGCGCGAGCCTTGGGGGCACAAGAGGTGCGTGGCTACTTTGGTGACTCCGCTAACCCCTCACAACCAAAGGTCCGAAGTATCGAAGAAGAGGCGGCTCGAGTGGTGCGATCGCGCGTTCTGAATCCGAAGTGGCTCGACGCCATGATGACCCATGGGTATAAAGGGGCCTTCGAGATGGCCGCAACGGTTGACTACCTCTTTGGATATGATGCCACCGCCCATGTCGCCAAGGACTGGATGTACGACGCGGTGCATGATGGTTACGTCAGCGATGCAACCCGACGAGAGTTCTTGACCGCTGTGAACCCGACGGCACTGGTGTCGATCTGTGAGCGGTTGTTGGAGGCCAGCGAACGGGGGATGTGGCGAGCCTCGCCGGAGCGAGTGCAAGACCTACGCCGTATCATCGTTGGGGTCGAGGGTGAGTTGGAGGATGGCAGAGGATGACCAATGAATTGCCCCTTTCACACGTCGTGGGCCAACCACAGGCACAGCTTGCACTCCAGCTGCTCGCGATCGACCCAACCATCGGCGGGGTCTTGCTCGTGGGTCCGCCTGGGTCAGCAAAGACAACACTCGCTCGTGGCTTGACTGGGCTCCTAGGCGAGGGAGCTCCCTTTGTTGAGATTCCGCTTGGAGCTACCGAGGATCGCGTCAAGGGCAGCATTGACGTCGCCTCAGTGCTTGCCGATGGCGAGGTTCGGATCCACGATGGTCTACTCAGTGCTGCCAATGGCGGTGTCCTCTATATCGACGAGATCAACCTGCTCGCCGATCATCTGGTTGATCTCATTCTTGATGCCGCTGCAACCGGCATCAACCGCGTCGAACGAGATACCCTCTCGGTGGTCCAGCCAGCACGTTTCTCGCTGATCGGCACCATGAATCCAGAGGAGGGGGAGCTCCGTCCACAACTACTAGACCGCTTTGCCATGGTGGTCAGCGTCGATCCGTTAATGGAGCCCGAGTCTCGTCACTTGGCGCTCGTGCGCCGACTTGGAGTGGAGCTTGGTGCCGATGAGACGGGCGATGTGTTGGGACGTGACCCGCTCGGCCATCGCGAGAATGAAGCGATGCTCGCACACACAATCTCTGATGCCCGTCGGCGTCTCGCTGACGTTGAGGTGATCTCGCGACTGAGCCAGATCGCTCGGCTCTGCAGCGAGCTAGGGATCGGATCCCTGCGCACCGACCTCGCAATCGCGAAGGCTGCAAGGGCCAACGCTGCTCTTATGGGTCGTGATCAAGTCACTGACGACGATATCTCAGCTGTGGCCGAACTCATCACCTCACATCGCCGGCGCCATGCACCTCGACCAGGGGCTACGACGGGTTCCTCTGCCAAGGATCCTTCGACGAAGACCTCGCCTGAGCGAAAGGGCCACGATGGCCCAGCGAGCGATGACCGCTCGACACCCCCAGCGAGCGATGACCGCTCGACACCCCCAGCGAGCGATCGAGTAGAAGTATCTATTCAGGAGAGTGATGCGAGGTCGGGCAGGGACGAGCAGGCCGATCAGACAGACGATGCCGATCAGATAGACGATGCCGATCAGCCAATGGATGGCACAGACAACCAGAGCTTAGGCGATCATCTCTCGTCGTTTTCGAGACGCGCTCCTAGCGTTACCGGACAGGGTGCGGAGGTCAGTCGCCACCGCGAGACATCGGTCGGGGGCACCTTCTCGCTCTCACGCACCGTCGTCGCCCGACTCGGGCGCGACGGCGAGGACGGACTTACGAGCCAAGATCTGCGTTATGTTGCCATCGAGCGTGCCCCAAAACGCTGCGTGATCTTTGTCGTTGACGTTTCCGCCTCCGTAGCTGGTCGTGAGGCGATGGACCTCGTGAACGAGGCGATCGAAGGACTATTGGGCACCGCCTATCGCGAGCGGGCACAGGTGGCGGTTGTCTCCTTCGGTGGAGAGACCGCAGAGGTCAGCTTGCGGCCAACCCGATCGCTCGAGGTCGCGCGGTCGCGACTCCTCGGTCTCAAGCGTTCGGGTAGAACTCCGTTGTCACGGGGTTTGCAGGTGGGTAGAGGACTGGCCCTGGATCTTCGGCGCCGAGGAACTGAGCCGTTGGTGGTTGTCTTGACCGACGCGCGCCCCAACGAAGTTGATGTTGGTGACCCGTTTGTTGCCGCGCTCGGCGAGGCCGAACGCTACGCTGTCGAGGCGCTCGAGATGGTCGTGGTCGATCTTGAATCGAATAGCTTTCGATTGGGCTTTGCCGAACAACTAGCCGAGATTGCCGGCGCCTTATACGTGCGGGCGCGAGCCTCCTGATCGCCTGGCGCCATGATGCCAGGCGGATAGCCTACGAGGCCGTTGGCTCGATCATCGAGGTGCAGAATGCACACCTTGTCGCGCCGAGCTGGATTGTACTTAAGCACGCAGGACAGGTGGCGGTTGTTGGATTGGCGCTTTGGAATTTGTTCTGCAACTTGCCGAGAGGTCTCACAATCAATAAGAAGATCACCAAGGCGATGATGAGGAAGGCGATTGCGGCGTTGATGACCTCGCCATAGCGGAACACGCTGCCCCCCAGATGGAGCGTGAGCGATGCAAAATTCACCGTACCGGGGATGGTGATGAGCGGGGTGATGATGTTGGCGACCAATGACTGCACGAGTGCCTCGACTGCGGCACCGAGTACGACCGCGACGCCGAGCCCGATGACGTTGTACTGAATCAGGAACGCCCTAAATTCCTTCACCATGATCCTGCTACCTCCTCGTGTTGCTACCTGTCGCCGTAATGGCATCGAGTACACCTTTTGAATACTGTAGGTTCAAGACCGTCGCGGTTGATCATCCATGTGAATCGTAGGTAGGACAACCAGAACAGATGATCGAGCCTAGAGGGAGTCGTGGGTTGTTATTCGGTTGTTGTCGTAGTTGATGCAATGGGGCAGTGGAGCTAGCCAGTGAATCGTCGTCGCCCGTCGTGATTGGTGGTTGGTGATCCTGACCTGGCTCCCACCAGCGTGTGGGCTCCTCGCAGAGCAGTTGATGCAAAGTGGATCGGTCCCGGCACAGTAAGGACCGGAGATGCTCATTGCCGACCATCGGTCACCGTCACCCCAATGGGACCATCTAGGTGATCACGGATCCATGACAGGCGCCGGCGGGTTTCCAACCTGTTCAAGCATGATTGAGGATGGATGGTCCCGATCGATGGGCAACGGGTCGTGCCCTCGATGTCGACAGGTCAGTCTGCTCCGAACTTCATCGTGACGTGAGCAACGTCGCTGACACTGATGGTCGCAACTGAGCCGCGACGTTGGACACCCTCACGTGGGGGCCTGCGCCATAGCTCGATCAAACCGGGTTCGTCTGGTAACCGTGACGCGTGCGAGCCAGGCCCGGCACACTTGAACAGGTAAAACCTGCCTCGGACGAAGGGAAGAATCGGGCACAATAGGGTGGAGGCAGTGCAATCGTTGGGTCGCAAATCAAAGGCGGCAATAGTGCCGACCACCATCTGGTTCTTAGGTCTTGTCGTTGGGGTGACCGCTATTGACCTTGCAACCACCCAGATAGCGCGACGCTACCTGTCAGATCAGCCGCAACGGACCTACTTGGCTGGCATAGTGACTCTTCATCTTGTCGACAACACTGGCGCTGCATTTGGACTTGGCACCCACGTTGAGTGGATGGTGGAGATTGTAGAGGTCGGCTTGCTAGCCCTTGCCGTCTGGTTTGCTCACAAGGCTACACCCCTCGTCCGTGGTGGCCTGGCCTTAGTGATTGGAGGAGGCCTCGGCAACCTGATCGTCCGCCTCACGGGATCAGCAGGTCCGCTGCGCTCTCCAGTCGTGGATTGGATTCATCTCTCGTTTTACCCAACGACATTCAATTTGGCTGACGCAACTCTTCGGATCGGCATCATCGTCGTGCTCGTTGGCCTGGTGTTGGCATGGCGCAATGATCGGGGGCAGCGTTTGATCGCATCCCAAGGTTGCGCCGATTCGGCACATGTCGACGAGAGTATCCGGCATCATCGTTAGCTGGAGGAGCTTTGGACAGGTTGCTACAGGTGCTCCAGCGCCGATTGGTCTTCGTGCTCGTGGTCGTTACTGGGCTCGCGATCTGGCTTCCGACCCCCGGAAGGTTCCTCGATCACGGATGGGTGATCGACGCGACGTTGGGTGTTTTGGTCTTCACCGCCGGACTCAGCGTCGAGGTATCGAATATTTCAAAGGCGCGTTCGCTTGGTGCAAGGATGGTCATTGCGCTTGTCGTTAGCAGCGTCTTGTTGTTGGCCTTGAGCTGGTCCTTAAGTCACCTGGTGGTGGGGAGTCAACGTGACGGAGTGCTAGCGCTCGGAGTGGCTCCGGGCGAGGTCGCGACCATCGCATTCGTTGGGTTGGCAGGCGGGGACGTCGCGATCGCCGCGGTAATGGTCTTTGGCTCAACCTTGGTCACGCTGGTCCTTGCTGGTCCATTGTTGGGGTTGATGACTGCCGGGCATGGGGTCGTGCATCCGCTTGGGCTCGCTGTCAATCTGGCCGTGGTCGTCGTCGTCCCGCTGATTCTCGGCGTCGTCGTCGGCCACCGTGGCCTTGGGCAACGAGAAGGGCTGCGCGAGCTTGGCGATTTGCTTGGCCTGTTGACGCTGCTGGTGCTGATGGTGGAGGTGGCATCGGAACTTCACCTTGGCGCGGCTGATTTGATTGGATTGTTCGTCGTTCTTGTCTTTGCGATTGCCTCTCTCTTGATAGGCATGGTTGTCTCGCTCGGGATGCCGATCGCGCAACGTGCAGGGGTTCTGCTTCCTGCAGGCATTCGTGATTTTGCGATCGCCGCCGGCATCGCAACGGTAGCCTTTGGACCTTCGACGATCGGATTGCTTGGCATCTATGGATTGTTGGCGCTCATCCTTGGTGCCATCGCAACACGTCTGATAGCACCTGGTGCATCCTCGGCGTCGTCGTGACCCAAGTCCGTCGCATTGACACACCCACAGTTTGTAGTCGATCGCGGCGAATGGAGATTGGTGTTGATCACGCGGCGAGCTATGGATACTCACTGTGGCAGTCAACCCAGTGGAGTAAGAAGGCTACTACTAGGCGAACTTTGTGGTGATGTGACGTGAGTGCGGATGAATCCCGCTAGGGTACGAATCAAATGCTAGTAAAATGGTCGGAATTAATCGGTTGTGATGTTGGTTTGCTAGATGTAGCGATAGGAGAGTGCCTTGAAAATTGCAGATGATGTAACCCAGTTGGTGGGCTCAACCCCCCTCGTCCGTCTCAATCGACTGGCGCAAGGCGTCGATGCGACGATTGCCGCCAAGTTGGAGTTCTTTAACCCTGGTAACAGCGTCAAGGATCGTATTGGTGTAGCCATGCTGGAGGCGGCCATCGCTGAGGGCCGTGTGAACGAGAATTCAGTGATCGTGGAGCCGACCAGCGGCAACACCGGGATTGCTCTGGCCATGGTCTGTGCAGCGAAAGGATATCGGTGCATCTTGACGATGCCGGAGACGATGAGCCGTGAACGCCGTATGCTTTTGCGCGCCTTTGGCGCTGATCTGGTGTTGACCCCAGGACCCGATGGTATGGGAGGAGCGATCGCCAAAGCTAGCGAACTCGTCGCGAGCGATCCGTCGTATGTGATGTTGCAGCAGTTCGAGAACCCGGCGAACCCGGCTATCCACCGTGCCACTACGGCCGAGGAGATCTGGGCGGACACCGACGGTCAAGTTGACATTGTGGTGGCTGGCGTGGGCACCGGTGGCACCATCAGTGGCATCGGGGAGGCGTTGAAGCCGCGCAAGTCCACACTGCGCATGGTAGCCGTTGAGCCCGACGCGTCGCCGGTGTTGTCAGGTGGACAAAAGGGTCCGCATCCGATCCAGGGTATTGGAGCTGGTTTCGTGCCAAAGACCTACGATGGTGATGTCGTTGACGAGGTCGTACGGGTGACCAATGATGCGGCCTTTGAGTACGCTCGTCGTATGGCCAAGGAAGAGGGACTTCTCGTTGGGATCTCGTCGGGAGCGGCGACGTATGCTGCGCTCCAGGTGGCGCAGCGTCCAGAGAATGCGGGCAAGCTGATTGTGGTGATCATCCCGTCCTTTGGTGAGCGCTATCTTTCTACGCCGCTCTTCGCAGACTTGGGAGATTAGATGTTACGAGCGATGCGTCAAGATATCCAAGCAGCTCTGGATCGAGATCCGGCTGCCAATGGAGTGATCGAGGTAGCCTTGACCTACCCCGGGGTGCATGCGGTTTGGGGCTGGAGGTTAAGCCATCCACTGTGGCTTGGGGGTCATCGTCTGCTCGCTCGCTCAATTTCGATGATCACGCGGACGTTGACCGGAGTTGAGATCCATCCGGGTGCCCAGATCGGACCCGGTCTCTTCATCGATCATGCCACGGGGGTTGTCATCGGTGAGACCGCCGAAATCGGCACTGATGTTACCCTTTACCATGGCGTCACCCTGGGTGGGCGCAGCCTCGAGCGAGGGAAGCGTCACCCCACTTTGGGAGATCGAGTGATTGTCGGTGCTGGTGCCAAGATCCTCGGCCCGGTCGTCATCGGGGAGGACTCCAGTGTCGGTGCCAATGCGGTGGTGCTTGAGTCGATGCCGTCTCATGCCGTTATCGTTGGCATACCTGCAAAAGTTGTTCGGCGCGATCCACGGCTCTGTGAGTCGGTGAATGACTTGGGGCAAGATGCCGAAATCACCGATCTCGGTTCACACAAGCGGTTCCGGCTCGCTTCGGGTGACTCGGACCAATATGGTGCTGGCGACTACGTGATTTGAGTCGTTTTGAGGTCAAAGATCTCTGGGGATTGTGACGCTGCTTGATCCAGCAGGTCGCCGACCACATATAGGTTGAAGCCAATAATTGGCTCGACTCTGCGTGCGCGTAGGTGTTGGCCTGGGAACCAAAGGACGATCGTCCTTTGCCGGGACTTCGGCGACAACGCAGGCTGCACATCCTCTCGGTTCGTAGCAGACCCAACGAAGTGCACAAGCGAGACACTAAGAGGCGAGAACCCCTTGGAAAAGCTCTTGGCCATTCACCAGTGCGGTGTTATGGAGCCATTGCGACGACAGCGCCATTTGGCTCGATGATCTCTGGAACCATCAACGGCCTATTGATTCCTGGCCAATCTTGGTACTGGAAGGCCACCTTTTTCCGGAGATGCCGTCAGCCGGGCTTTCACCATTGCCATTCGAGACTTTGTTGGCGTATCGACCGACTGAGGGCTATGAATGGAGCGTTGGCTCCACGGTCTCGAACTCCGTGATGGCCCCGCCGCTCCTCCCGGTCGATTACGAACTCTTCTTGCGGAGCTTGAGAGCCTCCTTTTCGTGGAGCTTCTCTCGCTCCTCTCCACGCTTGAGCGAAGTTGGGTTATAATACTGCGTTGGCGGGTGCGTCAATTCGGATGGGTTGGTTCCACTCGATGAAGTAAATGCGTGTTCCCAACGCTTGATCGGGGCCTGGAATTGGGTGGCGAGGACAATGCCAAGAGCAAGTGCAATAAGAAAGATCGCGACACGCGAACGCGAACTGGTCGGCCGTGGTTTCGTGAGTCGGTAGGACATATCCTTCATGGTTGACCTTGCGGCTCGGTTGAAGTAGGCCACGACGTGAAAGGCCATCAGCAGGAACCAAACCACCGAGAGGAGAAAGTGAGCGGGCGCGAGGAAGGTGGCTGAGAACGAGGTCGGTCCGGCAACGTCGAGTTCAACACCGCTGCCGATGACCAGTACGGTGGTGATCACCAGGAATGGCGCGAGTACCCGTAACGGGAACCATGGGACACCTGCTTGACGGTAACGTTCGTCTCCGCGATAATAGCCGATGAAGCGAAGCGAACTGTAGGTGAGTTTGCCAACCAGCAATGGTACTGCGATCAACCCGACCGCGATGTGCCAAGCGACTGCGTGTGACATGATTGGGACGGTCAGTACCTCAACCACAAACAGAATCGCCAGTGCCGTCCCAAAAAGTGCGCTTCCCCTCGATAGATTGATAATTCGGGCGTCGGCATGCTTGCGTTCGGTATCGAGTTCTCGCTGCTCGGCTTGGGGAATCAGGCTCTCGAACAGCGACTCATTGAGCATGTCCTCGGGGCGCATCATGGGCTTGGTTGATCGACTCGGTTCCCATACGGTGAGCCGAGTCCGGCGCAGGCGTTCCACCCAGGGTGAGCCTGGTATGCGCCGTTGTTTCCCTGAACCACATTGAAGAAGGCCGGCGTGGCGCTTGTCCTGCTTGCCTCCTCAAGTGGGTACCAGCTGGGCTGGACAAATCCAGGACGCACCCCTGTGGTAACACTAATGGCGACGATCAGGCCAGCCATGAGCGGCGCTACCGCGCTAGTACCGCCGACGACGATGTGTGATCCGTCGACCAAGATCTGGTATCCGGTCTGTGGATCGGCGTTACCGGCGACGTCTGGCACACCGCGACCCGTGCCGTGACCGGGGTTTGCCGATGGGCCGACGTCGGCGTTGGCCTGGTAGGCCGGCAGTGGAAAGAACGAGCTGATACCCCCGCCTGAGGCGCCGTCACCGATCGCGAGATCGTTCCATACGGTTTGAACGGCGATCTGGCCCTGTGGGGTGAGTTCGAGATGGGTACCTCCACAAGCCAGAGCGTTTGGGGCGGCGGCTGGGAAGTCGACGTGTGCGAGGCCATCGTTGAGGCCATCGGATGAGCCATTGTCCCCGGCGGCAACCGTGACGGTAATGCCACGAGCCGTGGCCTCGGAGATCACGGATTGCATGAGCGTAAGCGAACTCTTGGACCATGTCGACTCCGGCCCACCCCAGCTGATTGAGATGGCATCGGGCATGGGTCCAGTCGGGGCGCTCGCTTCGGAGACTGCATCGATGAAACCACGATCGGTGTTGGGAGCAAAGTACACATCGATCCTGGCGCCGATAGCGACGGATCCAAGGACATCGATATCGAGCATCACCTCGCCGTCGGCCGAGTTGGCGCTCGTCGGCGCGTTGGAGCCACCATCCACGCTGATGGCCGTCACCACCGGCACCGGTAGGCCCTGTTGACTAAAGTAGGTCTCGATGTCGACAGGGCGAAATCCGCCTCCGAGTTCGATTAAAGCCACGGAGTGTCCTTCGGCATTGACCTCGGGGAACTCGTAGGCTTTGGCTACCTGCGTTGGCAGATAGCTCGTCGCTGCCGAGGTCGCTGGCCGGAAACGGGGTCTTGCCTGGGGTGCTGAATCGAGTCCGAGTATTGCGGTGACTTGTTGGAGTTCGGCTGGCAGGACAGCCTCACGGTCCGGTGCAAAGAAATGATGAGACTCCTCATCGACGAACTCGGCGAGCGTAACATCGAAAAGATCGAAGAGCTTGGCGACCCTGGCTCGCACCGCGAGGTGGTGACGCAATGGATTCTGCGCAACGACTTCGATATCGTGACTCGCGAGGAAAGCACTGATCTGGTCGTAGTCTGCTTGGGTTGCTCCATGATCGAGGTAGAGGCTCAGTTCAACCCAGTCTGTCGTCGGCTTTGTGCCGACAACTATCGCGTGGTCATGGCGACGCAAAATGCTATCCATGGCTTCCCCTCTCCTGTTGACACAACACCCAGTGTAATGGTCAGGGCCAAACTACGGTGGACCGTTATGGTTGCGGGAAGCGAACGACCGATCCATGGGAAATGTTCTCGCAGGTCGTGCCCGATCTGCTGAGGAGCGAGACCATGCCGATCCCATCGACAAAGCGATACGAGGTTGACGGTGAGGGAACGAAGGCGGGCTGTCCTGGGGTGCAAGCGTCGGCGACCTGCAGGATATCGGTCGGCTGCGAATCAAGGAATGGAACGATGTTGCCCCACTGAGAGCTCAAAGCGTAGAGAATCGACGCACCGGTAGCGATAGAGAACCGAGAAAGTGTGCTTGCTGCGACACTAATGGAACGAGGACCGAGGCTGGTTGTACCCTCGGCGAGTTCGTGAGAGAGGGTGAGCGTGGTGTCCTCCACCGGGGTGATTCCTATCAGTCGTCCATCGGCACCTTGTGCGATTTTCAGTGATCCGTCCAAGATGACGGCAGCACGGAGTTGGTGATGGTCGACGTTGGTGAGGAAGTTCCATCCACTCTCCGAGAGATGCTGACCAAGAAACTGGTCGGGACCGGCAAAGATCACGACCTCGGGTGGATCGGCTCCCAAGAGGCGTGTGCGGTTTAACGGTGTGATGGATCCCGGGCAGGCGGAGCCGGTTGCCTCGGTGGCAGCGGTGACCAACTTGTCAAGGCTTGTGGCGTGGATCAGGTGAGGGACGATCGCACACCCAGTGAGTGTCAGTGGACCAACGCCGTAGGGTGCGAGCAGCCGCCACCAGCCACTGGATTGATACACGTGAAAGGCACCGAGCTCTGTTGCCGCCTGGGCCTTACCCAGGGAACTTTGCCAGTACGGACCCAGAAAGATCGCGTCGATGGTGGGGTTGCGATCAACGGCCGGGTGGGTGGGGGTGAGTTCATAGTGCCAGCTGAGTTGACCGATGGCGAGTGTGATGATCCCGATCGTGAGCACAATCGCCCCGATTCCGACGCCGGATGCAAGAGCTCTCGATCTTTGGTGTAGTCCGATCGCCCCGATGATCACCAGCACGTCGACGGTCAGCCAAGCATACCAATTGACCAGAAAGGTCGGCGCGACGATGAGGAGGAGTTGCACGATGGCACTCGTGATGCCGATAGCGATCGCAATGCCGAGAATGCCCATCGCGAGCGCGCGCACGACGACGCCTCCACGGTGCCGGGACGGTTTGTTGGTTGGATGGCGGTGATTGCTCTCGGCGAGATGGGCCACGACATTACTTTACGCGCCGTGGCACCGTATGTGCAGGTGGGGTGTTCAGCTTCAACGCTTTCCGTTACTTATATCGATAGAAGTCTGGCAATAAATGCCTGAGAACACCGTGGGCCGGTATACCGTGTGGGGTATGTGTAGAGCAGTAACGTGCAAGCAGTGTAAGAAGCCAACCTGGGCCGGTTGTGGGGCTCACGTTGAGCAGGTTCTTGGCCACATCCCCCACTCAGAGCGTTGCCAGTGCAAGAGCCAGAGCGCAGAGGCGGCCACAGAAACGAAGACGAGGCGATTCTTCGGGCGTTGATCGCCTGGCCCTCTCGCCAGGTGAGTCCGAGCATCGCCCGCTAGCAGGCGTCATCGGAATCTGCGGTCTCGAACTCTTGCTAGTCCTCTTGACAGGCGAGGTTGGTGATGGTGGATTTCGACCATAGCTACGTGCGCGTCGCCGGTGACTCGTCACCGGGCCAGGACCGGTGACGTTGCACTGTTCCATGATCAAGTCCCTTGGTAGCGATCACCCTCTGTCGGCGAACTCCACGAGCCGTGGCAAGGTCTGTCCGTGAGTAAATGGTCCTGATTTGCTGATCGTAGTCCCGATCCTAGCATCAAGCATTGGGGGGTTGGGTGTGAGCTTGGTTTGTCGACCGGGTTGGGCAACGAAACTAGGCGTGGGTCCATGGAGGGATTAGCAGGGCACCGAGACGATGGGCCGCCTTTTTTGCTGTTAGAGGTCTTTTAGCATAGGACAATGGTGATTGAACTCGCGACGTTTCGCGTCGTTTCAGGCAGGGAAAACGAATTTGCCCTTGCGTAGTTGCCGGTACGGCCTCTTTAGGTCGGGTCTGCGGGCTACGCTGGCGCGGTGATGGATCGTGTTCACGAGGACAAGTCGACGTTTGTGTTGTTGGTTGAGTGGGAGCGCATCGGGGATCATCTCGAAGGTTTTCGACGTTCAAACGCGTATGCGCAGTGGCGTACGTTGATCAGTCCGTTCTTTGACGGCGACCCAGTGGTCATCCACCTGAGCAGTCTCTTATCTTTAGCCGCCAGGGGAGTCGCGCATGGCGTGAAGGATCGATGCCAGGGGTGATACGGATCTTGGCTCTTATGATCCCCCGAGAAGCTTGAGGAGTTCGCCGACCGTGTGGCTCGCTTCGTTGTGATGTCGCAGGGGTAGTGAGAGGTTGACACGGTAGACGTTTCTTCGGCCGCGACGCTCTCGTTCGACGTATCCTGCCTGCACAAGATCGGCGATGATCGTTTGCGTCGCGCGTTCGGTAATGCCAACCTTTTGTGCGATATCACGGCCGCGTATCTCGGGGTCCTGTGCGATCACGAGCAGGACATGGCCGTGGTTTGAGAGAAACGTCCACTGTCGCGGTTGGGGGGTTGTGTTTGGTTCCACGGATGGAGAGTAGTAGACATCAACCTCCAGACGACACAATTATTGACCGTAGTGCAATACACGAATAAAACTACGTATATAATCGTCTCCATGATCAGTTATCTGCTTGTCGGTTCACTCGTGGCACCTGCGATCCTTGGCCTCTCATTGTTATGGCTTGCACCACATCGGTCAGCCACACTTGTTCCAGGCCTTAGTTGGGTCGTCGTCGGGATTCTCACGTTCTTACTCGCTGGCAGATTCCATGGAGCGCCCTTCCACCTTGGGCTTGTGTCGATTGGTTTTGGAGGCTTCGCACTGATTTGGGCATTGGCCGTGTACCTAGTGGGTGCCATTGTGATGAGCTTTGCCCGACGGTATCTGGCGGCCGGGGCCATGGCGATCTTTTCGGCCTGTGCACCCGGAGTACTCATGGGCATTGCACTCGTCGTCACCGCTTCAGACATCGCCACCTTGTTGATCGGTTGGCTCCTTGCAAGCGCTTGCTACCTGATGCTGTTTGCCACGCGCTCCACTCGGGCTAGCAAGCTGTCGATTGTGCGAGCTTTCGTCGCGGGTGACCTCCTGATCGTATCCGGTTTGGTCATCGCGTGGTTTTGCGTCGGCAATATCACCATCGCCACGCTTGACCAGCAACGAGCACACGCGAGCTGGGTCTTGCCCGTCGCTTTGTTGCTCGCGCTTGGCGTTCTCGTCCGCTCCGCTCAGGCACCCTTCGTGACCTGGTTGCGCGTCACCATCGATGCCCCGACGCCAGTGTCGGCCCTGCTGCATGCGGGTGTGATCAACGGGGGCATGATTCTCTTGCTGCGTCTCGCTCCGATCGTGCTCGCGGATCGTCCCGTGCTATGGTTGCTCGCCATCGCTGGGGGCGTTACCGCGGTGTTTGGACTCACGAGTGCGCGTCAGCGCCCAGATTATAAGGGGAGGCTGGTGCTTTCGACCAGCGCCCAGATGGGCTTTGTACTCGTCGAGATCTCGATGGGTCTCATGGTGCTCGCGCTGGTGCACCTGATCCTACATGCCCTCTACAAGGCGTGGTTGTTTCTCACGAGTTCTTCACAGATCGGGGTCGCTACAAGCCGACGTGACCGGTCATCGTCGCGCTTTCGCCAAAGCCAACATGTTGGCATCGCAATCCTCGCTGCAATGGCAAGCGCCTTGGCGATGGTTGTGGCTTCTCCAACGGTGTCGACGACGGTCGCACTCGCCTTTGGGGCCTTTGCCTTCATGACCGCAGCGACGTTCCTCGCGCGGAGCCTGACAAATAGCTCCGGAGTGTGGAGGCCCATCCTGTGGATCGCTGGTTCGGTCATCTCCTTTGGATTCCTTGGTCTTGTCATCCGGCTTGTTGGCGCCCTCACCGGATCATTGGGGTCGCCCGCGCTTCCTACGACGCTATCTCCGCTGTGGCTCATCGTTGTCGGCGTTGGAGTGATCGCGGCTGGCTTTGGTATGCGAGTTGACGCCGTGCGCGTGTTCATCTCCTCGCTTGGGTATCCAAAGCGATTTGAGAGTCCCGCATTGGCTAGGCCGGCACCGTTAATTGTTCCCCTGTGCGAACATGACCCACAAGACGACCTCGAGCTGGCGGGCTAGTGATGGGGACACCTTCGTATGCAACGCTTGTCGAAGAGGTTGAAGAGGCTGGAAAGCTCATCGCCCCACTCTGGCCTCTCTCTGGCGCGGTTGCGATGAACCCATTGGTCGGCCTTGTGGACCTCGATTTCGATGCGGCCGCCGCCGAGGCTCGCCGGTGGTTCAGTCAGTGGCGAGATGCGTCGAGTTGGGCACCGATGCGCCCTCGCATCGAAGCTTCGTTGCAACGAGGGGATCAACTGGTGGGATCAGAGCCCTCGTCTGGGACACTGTTGGCCGGCGTTGAGGCAGAATCCACGATGTCTGGTCGGTACCTCGCCTTTGACCGCGACATAGCCCGCTGGTGTCTCGCGGTAGTGAGTCAACCCGGTGGGAGTGGCGTTGATGATTCGCTCGTCGCTCGCTGGCGGCACAACGCGATGAGAGACTGCACGACGCGCCGGTTGCTCGGTGCACAGGCGCCAGGCCGAATCGACCGGCTCTCGTTGGATCCGACACTCATCTTCGGCGAACTTATCGCGTGTCTGGGCGATGTTGGTGATCGGGTGCCGTTGTTTCGTGCACTCCTCGCGCGCCTGCCAGGTTGGGCTGGGCATGCTCAGTGGCAACGGCTGCACCCACAGTTTGTCTCCAATTATGGCCCACTTGCGTTGGTTGACCTGGTGAGTCTGCAGCTCCTCTATCGTGTGGTGACGGATACCTTGACCCTTGATAGGGTCGATGCCGAGCGCGTGCGCCGTACCACAGGGCCAAGGAGTGAGGCTACCTCGCTAACTCGTGAGCTCGTCAGCAACTCAGAGATCGTCCCCGAGGCGCTTTCTCGACGGTTGCGCCACGTGGAGGATCGTTTTCGCACCAAGCTCCTTGCCAACATCGAGGCTGGCGCTATGCGCGTCAACGAGCCACACGATAGCAAGCCCTACGGCACCGAAGCGAGCGTCAACGCTGCGAGTGGGGTCGACGTCCAGTTTGTCTTTTGCATGGACCCTCGTTCGGATCGCCTTCGTCGTCGACTCGAGGAACATCGTGGGTACGCGACGGATGCCGTCGCCGGCTTTTTTGGTGTGCCGTTGCGGATTCGGGCGAGTGATGGATCGGTGGTCTATGACCTGGCTCCGCCGTTGGTCGCACCGGTTCTCGATCTTCCACTCGATCACGCCCGACTCGCCATCGACTCTCAGTCATGGTCACTTGGTGACGCCGTCAAGGGCGTTAAGGAGGTTGGGGTCGCCCCGTACCTCGGGGCTGAGGTTGGAGGTGTCCTGGCTGGGTTCGATGCCCTTGTTCGTACCGTAGGTTCATTTGTCCCGATTCGGCGCGGATCCCGGGCTCGCATGCTTGATGCCGAGGAGGGGGGACTACGTCGATATCTGGCTTCAGTGGGTATCGATGCGCTCGAAGGGGTGATCGAGCCACTCGGCGCCATGCTGGCGACCCTTGGCCCTCCAAGTGAGCTCGCTCCTCTCGTAGTGCTTGTTGGACATCGGGCGCGCTCGAGGAACAACGCCTACGCAGCTAGTCTCCAGTGCGGTGCGTGCGGAGGAGCTCCCGGTACGTTGAACGCGCTGGTAGCGGCGTCGCTGCTCAACATGGAGGTGGTGAGAGAACGACTCGAGCGTAACGGGATCTCGATTCCAACATCCACTCGGTTTTTGGCGGGTGAGCACAATACAACAACCGATGAACTGATCATTATCGGAGCCCAGAAGGCTTTGAGTACCGAGCCGGTCGTTGAATCGATCGAAGGGGTGCTGGCAACCATCAATCACCATGTGGCCACGCGACGTGGTCGGCGTCGGGCAAACGATTGGTCTGAAGTGCGGCCTGAGATGGGTCTGATCCACAACGCCGCACTGGTGATCGGAGACCGGTCACTGACCCGCACAGTCGACCTCGATGGCCGCGTCTTTTTGCACTCGTATCGTCGCCACAGTGACCCCGATGGGAGCCAACTCGCCGGTATCTTTGCAGGCCCCCTGGTGGTGGCGCACTGGATCAACCAGTGTTACCTCTTCTCGAGCCTCGCCCCTGAGGTCTTTGGGGCGGGCGACAAGACGCTCCACAACCTGGTAGGCAGGTTTGGTGTACTCGAGGGTCTTGGTTGGGATCTCAAGATAGGCCTGCCTGAGCAATCGGTCGTCGACGCAGATGGAGTCCGCCATGAGCCGCTTCGACTCACCGCGGTGATCGACCAGTCGCCTGAGCTCATCGATAGGGTACTCCGAGATGATCGACTCGTCACCCAGTTGGTTGAGGGGGACTGGCTGACCATTGTCGGTCGCTCCGATAGTGGAGCCTGGATGCTCCGCCACCTACGTGGCTGGGTCGAGGCAGCTGATTCGGTCGAGATGGTGTGAGATCCAAGTCACAGCTCTTTAGGTGCAATCAGCTTGGGTGGGGTGTGAGCATTGATCAGTCATCGTCGACGACGAGGGCTCATCCACGAGTGTTGGCCCTCGATGGTAAGGGGGTCAACGCGTGCGGTCGCCCAAGGTGGGGCCTGATGCGGTGTGGGGGTTACGAGAGGCAGTGAGGTAACCGTCAACCGCCACCCTGAAACAAGGGATACCATTCGCCGTTGGCCATCCAGGATGAGCTCTGGATGCGTAGAAGGGTGAAGAGCAACGGAGGGTTGATGAAACGTCCAAGAAAATTTGCAGGATCGACGATCGCACGATCACCCCGCAGGGCCGGATTGGATGGTGTTTTGCTGGTCGTACTCCCGGTCTTAGGAGGACTTTTGCTCATTGCGTCGGGGGTCATACACTTTGACTTATGGTCGACGGGCTACTCTCATGTTCCAACGATTGGTGATCTCTTTTTGATCCAAGGTACGCTCGCCGTACTCCTTGGCATCGCGGTAGGCGTTGTGCGCCGCTGGACGCTTTACGTTGCGGGTGCCCTGCTCTTGGCCGGAACCGTTTCGGGTCTGCTCGTGAGCGTAAACGTGAGTCTCTTTGGTTTCCGGGATAGTATGTCAGCACCGGATGCGGTACTCTCGCTCGTGATCGAGTGTGTTGGCGTTGTGGTGTTGGTTGTGTTGACTCTGATCACCCGACCCAGTGCATGGTCACTCTAAGGTGTTGGCAAATCCTTAGGGCGATGGACTGTAGTGGAGTCTTTGTGAAAACCGGCGCGTGTTCAGCCGCGCAGAGCATTCGCTCCAGCTCGACCGCTCAGTTCTTCTCACGCGTGAGCGCTCGCCATCGTGAGGATTCGTCGATTCGAGAGGGGATGACACCGACACTCGACTGTTTGTCAAGGTGCGCTTGGACCGATATGATATGTGGGTAACGATCGTGTACCTGTGGCCATTGCGCTTGAGGGTCGGTATTGTCGGCGTGGGGTGACAAGAGGATAACAACGATGGAGTTACGACAGTGATGCGTACCACGTGGTGGCGCTTGGCTGGATTGTTGGTGTGCGGTGCAATCGGACTCGCGGCCTGTGGCACAACCTCCGCCAGCAGTCAGGTCAAATCGGCAACGATCACACCGGCGGCATTGCTAGAGCGGTTACGGATTCAGCTACACCCGCTTGTGCACCAGTACTTTGCGGCGGCTCAGGCCCACCATATCCCGAGTAGCGTCATCGGCGCGACGACCAAGCAGTTCGTGCCAGAGATGAGCCGCGTAGTGACGATCAAGGGTCATTGGTATGTCGGCGTAGCCTTCCCGTATGCGCCGGATGGGACACCGGTGCGGGTCTATGAGTATTCCAACAGGCGCCGCTGGGTCCAGGTCTCGGCCCTGATTTCGCCGTTTACGGAGTCTGCGACCGATCCGATGGTCGGCCTCTTTGGCTCGAGCATGCCAACACTCCATTTGGACGGCCTGAGCGCACCGGCCTTCGAAGTGAAGATGTTCGGCGGGGGTTGCTTTCCCGGTGCCGTGCTGGCGGAGACGACCTCACACTGGCACTACCTGAAGGCTCCCAATGCGGCTAATCAGCCTGCCATCGAGATCGGTGGAAACCCTCATGTCGTTCATGGTCATCTCGTGACGACGTCTGACTGCTCGGCGAACCCTACCTATAGTGGCTCGACCGAGACAATCTGGAGGCTCGATGTGGCCCGTGGAGCCTTTGTCCCGCTCCGGACCAAGACGCTCTCATAATACGTGCCCTGTAAGGAGTGGACGCCGATCATAGCTCCTGCATGGCAAGTGGAGCATTTGGCCCCTCGATGTTCCCAAGCCGGTGGCGATGACACTGTACCAATGCAAGGGTCGTGGTGTTGGCGTTCGTGCCAAAATTGCGACCATTTGCCGTCGGCACGAGACCCCATGCCATTGGCCCCACGGCTCCTCGTCGCTGTCGGAGATGCCGATGCTGAACTGCCCCCCTATCGTCAGTGCATTGAGGCCATGGTGACATTGGGGTGATGCTCGGCGATTGGTCGGTGTGGGTGACGAACTCAGGAGGGCTGGAGGTGCTCGGCCAGGAAGGCGAGCGAACGAGGATAGCGGTAGTCGATACCGCCATGGGTTCCTTCAAAGAGTTCGAAGTGCACATCATCGATGCCATGTTTTCTGAGCTCGTCGACGAACGCTTCGGCGCCGAGGTCGAGGAAGTACTCGTCCGAGCGTCCGGCATCAACCCAGATCGCCCGCAATCCCCGTAAGGCATTGGCATGGCGGTCGACCATCCGTACAGGATCCCATTCGAGCCAGCGAGCCCAAACGTCGTCGAGTATTCTTCCGCTGGTGGTGTCGAATGGGAGCACCGGCTGGCCTTGATCATCCGGTGAAAAGCAGGCGGCTACCCCATAGAGTCCCAAAAGCGTCATGTCGGCCGGGTTGGTAAACGCTGGCCGACTCGTGAAGTCGTCCCACCAGCGCTTGGGGGATCCATCCCAGTTGCGCAGGAGACGCGTCGCCTTGCCAAACTCATTGCCATAGCACAGCTCGTAGAGGGTGTCGCCGGCGTGAGTGGCAAGACCACCAAAGAGGTCGGGCCGTAGCATCGGTGTGATCATCGCACCAAAGCCCCCACTCGACTTACCCTGAATACCTCGGCTCGCAGCGTTGACGAGTGTCCGATAGTGGGTGTCGACGAAGGGCACAATGTCGTCGCAGAGGTAGGTGTGATAGTTACCAGTGCCGATGGAATCGACGTATTGCGAGCCCCCATATCGCGTCCAGGCGTCGACATAGACGACGATGCAAGGAGCGATGTCCCCGGTCGCGACCCAACGATCCACGACAAGGGGATACGGCTCCTTGAATGGCGTGTAGTTCCACCACATCGAGATTTGCCCGGTATAGCCTTGAATGACATAGACGCTCGGGTACCGCCGCGCGGGATCGTCATCATAACCGGGTGGGGTGTAGACGACCAAAGGCCGCTGGGATGGATCGCCAAGTGGGTTGCCCTGCAAAGCGGGGGAGTCCACGAGATGCTCGTGTAAAGTGCCTGAGTAGTCGGAGTTTGCGTGTTGATCCATCCCCAGAACTTAGCACCAAATCGCCCTCGCCTGTTACATGCATGGGCGATCGCTAGCTTGTGCAGCGTCCACCAGAGTCGAGGCACGACAGCACCCCTGTTGAGATCAGTGCACCTGACGGTGGCCACTCGGTTTTGACCCAAGAGGTCCTGGCCCCATGCGTTCGGTGCTGTGTCGGCCAGGTATGAGCGTTTGACTACAAGCTGCTTCGTACCAGTTCTTGGCTAGATCAGAACCGACGGTGCGCCCAACGATTGGTGAGCGTTATGCTGCGACCTTAGGTTCGAGAGAAACCTTGGGTCCGAAAGAATTGGTGTCAAAACGCCAATGACAGGGGGTGAAGAACACGATGATGGCAGATGACCTCGAGGGTGTGCCGGAGCTTATACGGCCGGCGGTGCGAATCATTTGTCTTGATACAAGCGAGCGCGTCCTACTACTCAATTGGCGTGATCCAGTCGATGGACGCTCGTTTTGGGAGCCGCCCGGTGGTGGTGTTGAGGATGGTGAGTCCGATCTGCAAGCCGCGCACCGGGAGTTATTGGAAGAGACCGGCCTCAATCCTGACTCTCTCGTAGGTCCTATCGCTTTGGTGCAGCGCGACAGTCTCTGGGCTGGCCGAAGACTCATGGCGGTGGAACCGTTCTTTCTTGCACGGGTTGGTGATAACCTGGTGGGTCCTTTGACGTTGACCGACGAGGAACGTATCACACTGCTTGGTCATCGCTGGTTTGGTGCCCAGGAGCTACGCAAATTGACGGCGACGATTGAGCCGAGCGATCTACTCACCTTGTTGGCCGAGCACGTCGGTGGTCAATGGGGCGATCCCACCTAACCGCCGCGAGCAGGTGGTTGGCCATTGATTAGGATGGCTCGGGTGACAGAGCTCAATGACCTTGGCCAGCCGGTCGGCGTCGAAGTGATCAACTAGAGCCCGCGCGCCTGGCCGGTTGCTAAGACGATTGAGGGTCGCTGGTGTTGGCTCGAACCGCTCGATCCAGTGAGACATGGCGCCCAGCTTTTTGAGAGCTACCGGGCTGATCGATCAGGCCGATTATGGACCTATCTACCGTGCGGTCCGTTTGAGGATTTCTCCTCCTACGAGGCGTGGCTCGTCGAGGTCGCCCATCGGAGTGATCCGATGTTTTTTGCCATCATCGATGGCGCAAGGCGCGCGGTTGGTGTCGCATCCTATCAGCGCATCGATCCACGGGCGGGCACCATCGAGGTAGGCCATCTCAACTATAGTCCCATCCTCCAGGGGAGCACGGCTGCGACCGAGGCAATGATCATGATGATGCGGGTCGTCTTTGATGAGCTTGGCTACCGTCGTTACGAATGGAAATGCGACGCGCTTAACGATGCGTCGCGACGAGCCGCAGAGCGACTTGGATTCACCTACGAGGGAACCTTTCGGCAAGCCACTGTTGTCAAAGGACGCAACCGCGACACTGCCTGGTATTCGATCATCGATGCCGAGTGGCTTCGTCTCTCGGAGATATTCTCGCAGTGGTTGAGGCCAGGCAATTTCGATGCCGATGGCCGACAGCGCGAGTCGCTTGCTCAACTGGTTGCGTTGCGCGGCCACTGACGGGTCGATACTGGTCTGGCGATCAAGGCCGATCGTGGGTGGCCGGCATCGGCGCAGGTGTAATAGCACCCGTTGCGAGGGTCAAAGGCACAACCCCAGGGGCAAAGGAGCAATGGGCGGAGTAGTTGCAGGCGTGAGTGAACTGTCGGGCACGGTGGGGTGACCGTGTCCACTAGGTGACCCACCCACAGAAGAACGTTGGGGCCCACCACTGACGTTGTGGAGTTAGGCGGTGGATTGTTACCGCTAACGTGTCTTGATGTGAGAGTTAGGTTGATGCAATCAGATCGCGGTACCAGTAGTAGCTCGCTTTTGGAGTCCGTTCACCGGTGGGATAGTCGATGTAGATGAGTCCGAAGCGTTGTGAATAACCGAGTGCCCACTCGAAGTTATCCATCAGACTCCAGACATAGCATCCCTTGACGGGTACTTCCGCCCCAATAGCTGCTCCGACGGCGCTGATGTGCTCTTCAAGGTATGCGATGCGCTCTGGATCAGCCCTCTATGGGGTAGGAACTCTCGCCGATGCACCACGACCTGGGACCCCAAGGACCCATGGGGATGACAAGATCACCGAGATCATTAGACGCGCTAACCATGACCGAGCCACGGATTCATCAACCCATTGGTCCACCAACATCATGGCAGCCGCCGCTGGCGTCTCTGCCTCCACGGTGGGGAGGATATGGCGAACCTTTGGCCTAAAGCCTCACATGGTTGAGAGCTTCACTGTGTCGAATGATCCACAAGTTTACAGAGAAGGTCCAAGACGTTGCTGGGATCTACTTGAACCCTCCTGAGACGGCCATTGACCTCTCGCGTTGATGAGAAGACCCAAGTACAGGCCCTTGATCGTACCCAACGCATACACCCGATGGTGCCAAGGTTCTGCTGCGTCGAGGATGCGAGTACAAGCGCGGGCGGGATCTCCAATCACAATGTGCGCCCTCAACGTAGCCTCCGGCAAGGTCATCACCAAGATGACCAACGCCCTTAGGGCCATAGAGTTCATTTCGATTCCTAGAGATCATCGACAAGCACGTACCCAAGGAGCTGGGCGTTCATGCCGTCCTCGACAAAACTACGGGGCTCACAAGACTGTATCGGTGCGTATGTGGCTCCTCGCCCACCCTCGCTTTCCAGTTCCACTTCACGCCGACGTACTCGTCCGCCGATGTTTCAGGTAAAAAGATGGTTCTCAGCCCTCACCACCAAGTACCTCCAGCGCAGTGCCCATCAAAGTGTGACCGAACGCAATGAAGGAATTACCGAGTGGGCCGAGGCCGCCAACAAGAACCCCAAGCCTTTCCTCTGGACCAAGAGTGCCGACGCAATCTTCGCTTCTATGCAGAAATACCTGGGCCCTAGTGTTTCTGAGTAAACTGCAGACTAGGGACGATAGGTGAACGAATCGTCACGCCAAGAGCTCGATCCCAACCGCCTTGGGGATCTCTTCATTCTCGGGGTCGACGAGATCAGTTATCGCAAACGCCACAACTACCTCACGCTTGTCACCAATCACGAGACGGGCAAGATCGTCTACGCAAGCAGAGGGGAAAAGTGCTAATAGTCTAGATGAATTCTTCGATGACCTGGGAAAAGAGCGAAGTGCTAAGATCAAGGCTCCCCACCATGGATCATGGTCTGAGCCTTTGGCGAGGAGACACCTAACGCTCGGGTTCTGTCTCGATCCATTTCATGTGGTTAAGTTTCAGAACCGAGGCCCTCGAGGAGGTACGCAAAGACCTTTGGCAGGAAATGAGAAAACTTCCCTCTCCTGTCTATGCCCGTACGTTCGCTGGGGCAAGGTAGGCGTTGTTGAAGAATTCTGGAACCCTGACCAAACGTCGTGGACTAGCCCTCGTCGCCATCAAACAACGAGGGGCGAGCTTATGAGATGAAGGAGTCCCTACGGGCGATCTTTGCTGGTAACCTCGAGATCGACGAGGTGAAAGAGGGGCTCGATCACTGGTGCAAACGAGCCTCACGCTCAAGACTACCGAGGGCCATCCGGCTCATCACCGACCATCCGAACTCATTGAGACGGGATACTTGCCTCCGCCATACTTGGGGTATCTAACGGAAGGGTCGAGGGACTCAACGCATGAGTTCACTCCATCATTGCCCGCTCGTATGGGTTTCACTCCGCCAAGGCTACCCTGGTAGTGGTGAGCAAGCTTCTCGGACCGATTGACTTGAAGCTGTCCTCTGAACGGGCGAGTTGATCCGCACAACTGTCAATAGAGCCATATTTTTAATACCTCCCATTTGTACGCGCGTGACCCCAATGCAACGCCGCTGTGCTACGCTGTTGCGATGCAAAAATGTACACTCGTATCAATCAGATTCGTGGTATCCTGCCTTCTCGGCGTGGCTTCTCTGTTTGGCGTTGGTACGATACTGCGTACTCAGGCTCTCACTTCCGCAACGGTAGGTACTGACGCGGCAACGTCGTCACCACTCGCATCCGAAGGATGTGCATGTCAGTTTTTCGGTGCCTCGGTAGCGGTTTCAGGCAGTACCATCGCAGTTGGACAGCCAGGTGCAAACAGCGGCGCGGGGCAAGTCAATGTGTATTATCGGGCGACCACGACTCGTAACTGGGTTCCTGAAGCCTCGCTTGTCGCAACAAGTGCCTCTTCGCAAGCGCAATTTGGCAGGAGTGTTGCTCTGTATGGTACCACCGCGATTGTTGGGGCTCCGCTACAAGACGGCGTTGGTGCAGCCTATGTATTTAGCGATGCCAGTGGCACCTGGACACAGGTGGCGGAGTTGACCGCTGGTACAGCAGGAGCAGAATTTGGATACTCAGTATCCATATATGGTCCGAACGCCATCGTTGGAGCACCAGGAAGCAATCAACCACACACCTCTTCGACCGAGGGCTTTTCGGTGATCTATGAACGCATCGATGGCAGATGGGTGAGCCGTGCAACCCTTACCCCGCCATCGTCCCGGGCTGGCGACGACTTTGGCAATGCGGTGGCAATTGCCAATGGTACGGCCGTTGTAGACCAGTGGAATAGCAACACGGGAACAGCATTTATTTACAAGGGAAACGGAAATTTGTGGGCTGTGAGTGCCCAGCTCACTGTCATCGACGCTCAAGGAAAAAGCGACTTAGGCTCGTCAGTTGCCATCTCAGGTAAAACGGTGGCGATCGGAGCAACCCTGGCGTATGGGAGTAAGGGCGCAGTTTATGTCTACAGTGATGCCAGTGGGGCCTGGACCACTATCGCGCAACTAGCTCCTAAAAGTCCTGGTGTGGGACAGTTCTTCTCAAACAAGTCGATAGCACTAGCAGGACACTTTCTCGTGGTCGGTGCCCCTAGTTTTGGCGGTAGCCCCGGATCAGCATACGTCTTTACGTATTGGAACGGTGAGTGGAAGCAACAGCAACACTTCCTCGCACAACCAAGTCCAACTGAACAATCCATCGGGGCGGCTACTGCGATATCGGGCTCGACCGAACTTGTCGGTGCGCCGACCGCCTATGGCTACGGGCGGGTATATGCAGAGACCTACGACCCTTCTCACTTTGAACCCGCACTGCTGCTCACACCAGACTCCGGAACCGCCGGCGATGAATTCGGTTCCTCGGTCGCTATCTCTGGGACTACCGCTGTCGTTGGCGCTCCTGGGTTCGACGGTAAGGGAACTGCATATGTCTTTAGTGAAATTGGCAGTGTGCCACTGACGGCAGGAACCATCCGTTGCACGCCCGGGACGATCGGGTCGGTCCTAGTGGCAGGTGAATGTAGGGCCTGGACTCAGGTGGGACAACTTTCAGCGGCAAACCTGGTTTCTGGCGATGAATTCGGTTCCTCGGTCGCTATCTCTGGGACTACCGCTGTCGTTGGCGCTCCTGGGTTCGACGGTAAGGGAACTGCATATGTCTTTAGTGATGCCAGTGGGGCCTGGACTCAGGTGGGACAACTTTCAGCGGCAAACCTGGTTTCTGGCGATGAATTCGGTTCCTCGGTCGCTATCTCTGGGACTACCGCTGTCGTTGGCGCTCCTGGGTTGAATTCGAATCAAGTTTCGGACCACGGGCACGGGGTGAGCTACGGCTATACCGTCTCGTAACTCCGTTCCCTGTGGCTGCCATGTTGATAAATTGCTGCGCTACTGCCAAGCTCTCGAGGCTCACATCTCAGCCGAATCCGCCAGCACGCTAAGTTAGGAGACGCCTCGAACAAGTCTCCTCCAAAGCTAGCGTGGAGCAGTACACACAGGGACTTCGGACCCAAAGCTTGACAAGGACCGGTCATGGCTATGGAGCAGTTAACCCTGGATCCTCAACCGACGACTACCCCAGGGACCGAACTCCCTTCTCAGCTCCCAGAGATGGTGAGTACCCCCAACTCGTATTGGTCCGGCCCTTGCATTCAGGTACATCTGGACCAAGAGCGCCGACACGCCCTTCACATCCACGCCGAAATAGCTGGGTCCGATCGTTTCCACGCAGCCTTCTGAGGAGTGACACCAGATTGTCATCTAGAGAACTTGAGCTGGAAATAGCGCAAAACAACGTCGATATTGCCCTGGCGCCAATAGCCATTGCGCGTGCTATGGCCTTTGCGGAGGGTTCGGCTCACGTTCGTAAGCCAGGCGAGGAGTAGTCCGTCCTCCAAGCTGAGGTGGGGTTGGGCCCAATGATTCGTGAGATATTCCAACGTGGACCGGGCTAGCGGACCCAAGGGTCCTCGAGTGCCTTCGAGTGAGCTCAGTAACTCGATGAGGACCTGTCCTAGATACTTCGACGACAAGACGCTGATTGCATTCAACGCAAGATGAAGCTCATCGACATAGGAGATCCCTTGACATTGAGCATCGCCCCAGTCAATGACCCCGATGGGCAGTCCAGTTTGGGCATCGACAAGGATATTTTCGAGCGCATAGTCGCCATGCGAGCCGCCGCGGAGAACCTGCGTGCCGAGGAGTTGGGATCGAATGTGACTCTCAAGAGCCCCCACCGACTCCAGGAGGACCTGAAAGCGTTCCTCGCGATAGAGAGAGCGCAAATGGAGAAAGCTATCCCCTAGCTGATCTGAGAGTTCGCCCTCACCGATAGTTAACGGAACTGCACAGATCTCGTTGAAGGCGTGGATGAGGTCGAGGTAATCATGAAGCCGCGTCACCCGTCGTGCACTGAGCGAGAATTCCAAAGCGTTTGTGCTAGATGCTGACTTTTCAATGACATAGAACACGTCATCGATCACTGTTTCGTGCAAAAGCGTTGGTAGATAGGGATGCCAGGTGTGATAGCGGGGGTCGTGCGCAAACAGAGCTAGCTGTCGGCATGCCCGCACAAGGTTCGACCTCGTCACTGTATCTGTTGCCACCTTACATACGTAGGTGTCTAACGAATCCGGCAAGATCAGCTGGATGGCTTGAAGGTTTGAGTTATTCGAGAAGATGCGAAACTCGCCCCGATAGCGGTGCCTGATGAGCTCCGGAAGATCGGCTGATGCCAGAAGGGGCGCTAAGAGTTGCGTAGCGGTCTCGGAGCGCTGACGCAGTCGCGACCGGTTCCGTCGAGCAACCCTGAGTCGTTGTAGGTGTAAGGAACTAACCACAATCGAAATGAGGGTATTGGCGGACAAACCGCATCGTTGGCAAAAGTAGACCGCAAGAGTGGAGCGCTTCATAATCCGATCTCACTCGTGAGGGAGGTCTCGTTGCACCTAATAAGATCAGCAACGAAGCAGACTGGAGTGGAATCCAGTGCACCGGCAACCGCTAGAGATGCACGGAGCGAATAACCCAACGGCGTCTTCACCAGCCTCTTCTGAGCCAGTAAGATTGGATCGAGGGGACTCCCAACTCGTGTTCGTTGACGCACCAATGCACGGCGACCCACGATGTCGTAAAGCTGATCGGATCGTGAGCATTGGTCGCCCATCTCAGGCTCTGGATCAACTTGGGTGTATTCGAGAATGGGGACAGATAGTCCGATCTCGGCGTCGCCGAGCCCAGACAGTCCATGTTCTTCCAGGAAATATTTGATTGCCAATACAAGAAGAGAAAGGGCAATACAAACATCGTTTGCTATGACGACAGCCATCAAAGTCTGGTGAAAGATTACCAGTATGATCGGTGGCAGTGCGATGAGTGGCACGAGAACCCAGAGTAACGAAAGCTTATTCGTCGCTTGTAGGGTATGCAGAAAAATCGCCAACAATGCCAGCATTGCCGCACCTACGGCATACGGTATAAAATAGTCCGGATGCCGTAAATTTCGCGCTCGTGACAGGACTTCAAAAATAATTGGCTCCGCTGAATGAAGCGCAATGATTGCGATGATTGCGATAATTGCTGTTCCGAGCACTGCATACACCATAATCCGAAGCGTGGAGATGGCCTGAGACTGGCGCGATGCGATTGATGGATAGACCGCGCTCGCTATTCCACCGGTAGCATAGAGAATTGCATTGCCAACCAGCGCTACGATTGCATAATGTCCGGCACTATGGTGATCGAAGTAGTGTTCAACAAGGATAATATTGAGGCTTAACAGGACCCCCATCAACACCTTTGAGGCGACACCCGTCAATATAAAGGGTATGTAGGTTCTCCATCGAACGTGCCGAACACCTAAGTGCCTAAACATTTGTTCTCTGAGATACCACAGGCCGAGGACATATGCAGCTATCGTTCCCATGGTGGTGCCAAGAAGAAAGCCAAAGACTTGAAATCGAGCAATAAGAATAACGACAAAGAGGAGCTTGAAAATGGTAACGATCATGTTCAAGGTACTCCATTGCCGAAAGCGTGACTCGCCTTGGAGCATGCCCAACAGGGGTTGAATACCAAGGAGAAATGGAGTAGCGAGAGCAGCGATCAAGATGTCGTATACCGGTATCCGCAAATAGTCCTCAATGAAGTCCCTTCCGACAAGAGATCCAAAGAGAACGAGGCAGCCAACGAGGAACGAGAGGACAGAGAGGACTCGCAACATGGTAATGCTCTGGCGTTGCGCCAGCTTCTCCGGGTGGAAATCGCGGCTTGCTTGCCAAGCGACTAAACGGCCCACGATGGTTGAGGGCCGACCGACAAGTGCGTAAAAACTCATCACGGCAAAGGCTTCGCCAAACTCTCTGGTTGGAAGCTCTTTACTCCCTATGGCCTGTATAGCGAACCCGCCTACACCGACGATGATGGTAGAAATGGTAGTGAAGAGACTATTTGTCAGCAAGCGGCCCAGGATGGGTCGAGAATCACCGTGTGGTAAAGCTTCACTCATTGTCATCCTGTCAGTTCACTGTGCAACGAGGTACGACCGTTCTAGGATATGGGCTTCAGTCGATTGGTCGCTTATGGGTCTTCAAAGAGCCAATATTTACACTGTACTCAATTCTGGCACCGACCCTAATGCCGGGAGATCGCAGCTGCGGCACCTGTACATTGGTACACCCGAGTGTACCTGGGTGCAGGCGGACAGCGTCAGCCAGGGGTGGTGACGACGATACACCCCTGAACGTTGGTCGGGTTGTGGTGGCGGAGCTCTCGGGGTGCAGCTGCGTATTCTCGCCGAAGTTTGCCACCTGTTCTCGCTGAAGTTTGCCACCCCCTAGAGGGTGCGAGAAGGACTCAGGAACAATGGATGCAAAGAGGCTGTGGCATCCTTATGTGGTAACTGGAAACCAACCACCCAAAGGTGCCACATGCCCAATAGGAGGATACCAATGAGAAAGATCGGAGAGGTACTGCGCCTCAGTGCGCAGGGCAAGAGTGTCAGGGTAATCAGTCGGGAGACGGGAGTCTCTCGACCAAGCGTGGCTACGTATCTAGAGAAGGCAGCAGAGCACGAGGGAGCATGGCTAGCCCATGGGGTGATCGCTCATAACCTCACCCGCCAGGTGAGCTACCTTGGTGCCATCACCCCTCGCGAGTCCATGGTCGTAGCCCGTAGCTTTCGCAACCACTTCATCTCGCTTGTCGGACGCCTTGTCAACCGATCGGGCAAGATCACGCTTCGTACCCCGGCTCGTTGGCCATTCGCCAACGCCTTCATGAGTGCGCTGACGAGTCTTCGGGCACTCGAACCGGTTCCCATCTAGGGAACTACTTCCGACTCTCAGCGCAGTCGGATAACACTCTTGATGCGCCCCACAAATGAAACATCAAATCAGATCCTTAACCCACCGCGTCCCAACTCTGGGTCAGAACCGATCCAGAACCACTGGTTTACTCGACGAAACAAAATCACCCCTCAGGGCCAACGCCACGCCCCGAAACCGGGGTGCGTCGGTAAGGTAGGCCACTGGTTGAGCATCGTCCGATCGCGGTTGAGATCCCGACCAGGCCATTGTGGTGGCATCTTCCAGCCCACCGGCTCGGGATCAGCAGCCCCCACGATTGGAGTCAGCCTCCCCAGCGACCCCCTATCAAACCGTGCATGCGGTTCTCTTGCACACGGCTTTCCGACATCATTCATTCTCAGGCATGCGCAGTTGGATAGCGTATCGTTCCGGTAAGTCGATAGATGCCAAGGTCCCCTAGCCACTCCCAGGTGAAGCGGTCGATCCAGTTAAAACCGGATAGGCCGTACTTCCTAGAGGCTAACTTCGCCATTCTCTCGTGTACGTAGGAGTCGATTGCACCGAACTTCTTGGAGGAGTTACCCTGGCAGAAGTAGGTGCCCCAACCACGAAGTACCGGGTTGAGTTGTTCGACTACTGCTTCAAATGGACGCCCTACCTGCCGTGGCTGGGTCAGGTCCCTAATTTTGGATCTGATCGATGCCATAGCTCTAGACGAGGGCCATTTGTTGAGATAGTAACGACCTTGTCTCTTCCAGGACTTCACCATGCGATGGTGAAACCCTAGTGTCCCTCCTCAGAAGTTTGCTCAGAAACGATAGGGCCCAGGTATTTCTGCATGGAAGCGAAGATCGCCTCGGCACTCTTGGTCCAGATGAAGGGCTTGGGGTTCTCGTTTGTAAGGCTTTGGCCCACTGGGTAATTCCTTTGTTGAGTTCACTCACGCTGGGCTGCACCTGCGTTGTAGGTACTTGGTGGTAAGAGCGGAGAACCACCTCTCCACCTGAAACATCGGCGGATGAATACGTCGGCGTGAAGTGGAACTGGAAAGCGAGGATGGGCAAGGAGCCAGGTTCGAACGGATTCGGATCTTTAGGGCTGCATAATTGTCGAGGACAATATGAACTGCCAGCTCTTTGGGTACGTTCTTGTCGATGAGCTCTAGGAACTGAAATGAACTCTATGGCCCTGTGGGCAACCGTCATCTTGGTGATGACCTTGCCTGATGCGACATCGAGGGCCAACATTGTGATTGGAGATACCGCCCGCGCTTGTACTCGCATCTTTGACGCAGCAGAACCCCTGGAACCACCCGAGAGCATGGGCTGGGTGCGACTCGGGGCTTGCACCTCTCGTCTTCTCATCAACGCGAGAGAACAATTGCCGCCTCTGGGGGGTTCAGATAGATACCAGCAACGTCTTGGACCTTTTCAGTGAACTTGTGGATCATTGGATACAGTGAAGTTCTCAACCATATGGGGCTTTAGGCCAAACGTTCGCCATATCCGCGCAACCGTCGCAAGGGATACTCCAGATAGGGCTGCCATCGTTTTGGTCGACCAGTGGGTTGATGAGTCACATGGCGTGGTCGTAGTGGTGAGTCTGATGATCTCGGCGATCTTGTCATCTTGAGTGGGTCCTTGGAACCCCTGACCTTGGGGCGTCACCGAGCGATCTCACTCCAACAAGGGCGAATCTCTTGACCCACTTTGAGACCATGAAGCAAGAGACATCCAGCTCATCAGCGATATCTCGTAGCCTGACGCCTTCGTTGGCCAAGAGGGCTATCTTTGCTCGCACAACTT